>NZ_CP071692.1:0-24484 GCF_017372215.1 Salmonella sp. SAL-020 | reverse complement strand
ATATAGAATAAGCCATATCAATTGACTAAATGATAACCCCTGAAAGGTTGTATATCAACTACAAACTACAACCTTTTCTTAAAAAGCTTATCACCTTTAGATATAAAGATCTTTATGTATTCACATTAAAATGAATTCATAACATTATGTTTTTCATGATCTTTTTTAAATCTGTGGATACACTTAAAAATCCTCTCATCTTTAGTTAAAAATCTTCTCAACCTTACTTAAAAATCCTCTCATCTTTAGTTAAAAATCTTCTCAACCTTACTTAAAAATCTTCTCAACTTATGTTAAAAATCCTCTCAACTTTAGCGTTTTTTTATTATGTTTTTCATGAGGTTACGGCTCTCTAAGTTTTTAAGTTTTTAAGATCAAGAAGAAAAGATAAGTTTTTTAAATGCACAGAGCCTGTGGATAACTTTGCGTAAACCCGGAGGACAGATCACTCTGAACCAGGACAACCACACATAAAAACAATATGCTCGCTTTTTAACCACTGCGCGTAATTGCCTGATGTTATCCCTGTGCTGTTCCGCTTCCTCGCTCACTAACTCGCTACGCTCGGTCGTTCGGCTGCGGCGAGCGGTGTCTCCTTTCTCAAAACCAGAAGAGTTCAGATCATACGATCCGTTGATTGATCCTTTTTGGATCTTTCACTGAGAAGCCCTGAATCGCTTTCTAACGCTTTGTTCGATGTAACCATGAGGAAAACCATGTGAAATCGAAAAAATCGCTCAGAATGCGATACAGCGCGTTTTAGAGGGTATTTACAAAACAGTCGTTGCCTTGAGGAAATTTTGATCAAGATTGAACTCCTATCCGGATCATGGCAACAGATCACAGCAACAAGGCCGCTAAAAAGCGTTGAGCGGCGTTAAAAACCGTTAAACCGTAGCTGACTATAACGAAACGGGAAAAAACGCTCAGAACGCGTTACAGAGCGTTTTAAGGCGATGTCGGAAAGAGCCATACCTCACCTGTTCTGATGTTTTTCTCAACACAAGCACTTTTAAGAGTACTTTTAAAGATGCTATTATGCCAATAAGACAAGCGGAGGACTTATGAGCTATCAAATTCTGACAACCACAGCGGCCAGTATTACTGACCTGAAAAAAAATCCTATGGGAACCGTAGCTGAAGGTGAAGGGGACGCTGTTGCGATCCTGAACCGAAACGAACCGGCGTTCTATTGCGTTCCACCAAAACTTTACGCCTACTATCGGGAACTCGCTGAAGATGCTGAGTTAAACGCTGTTGCTGATGAGCGCATGAAAAACCCGGAAATTGTGAAGGTTAACCTGGATGACCTATGAACTGGCTTTTGACCGCAGAGCACTGAAGGAATGGCAGAAACTCGGCCACACCATCCGTGAACAATTCAAAAAGAAGCTGGCAGAACGGCTGGAAAATCCACGCGTACCCGCAGCCCGGTTACATGGTCATGCTGATCGCTATAAAATCAAACTTCGTGCATCTGGCTACAGACTTGTATATCAAGTCATTGATGAGAAAGTCGTTTTACTCGTTATTGCTGTTGGAAGAAGGGAAAGCAGCGAAGTTTATCAGATTGCAGATATGCGCTGAACTGAAACCCGCCCCGTAATTCGCGGCTGCAGCCGCTCAGACGCGCAGATGCTACACACCGTCACGGCGTACCGTTCGCAAGCTTACGCGCTAACTGCGAAAGGCTAATTGCGTGTTGTTAGTCCGGTAATGGGCTTTGCAGGGAGGGGGGATGTCCCTGATCTTAATTAAGCTGGTTTGTTTCCGGCGATTCGGGAATGGCAATTCTATTCGGCGTCTGGTGTGTCGCCTTCCATGCCCTGACGGGCATAAAAAACTTGCCATACCATCATATGATGGTATGATGAGTTTGTTGGTTGGGAATGGTTCCCTGCCAGATTCCAGCAGCCCAAACGGGCGGGAGCGAAAAATGAATATTCAGGAAGCATTAAACATTTTTGGTTTATCCGGCGATCTGACTGAAAAGGACATCAAGGCGGCCTACAGAAAAGCGGCTTTAAAATATCATCCAGATCGTAATCCACTGGGTGCCGAACTGATGAAAGCAGTTAACGCTGCGTTTGATTTTCTCATGGCTAACATTGACAAAATTAATCAGTTTCAAAGCACTGATGAAAACGCACGTTACAACTACGGTGAAGATCTGGAAAAAGTTTTGAATACTCTTTCCGGCCTGACTGGAATTGTCTATGAAGTTATTGGTAATTGGGTATGGATTAGTGGTGAAACCATTACTCATAAAGAAACGTTAAAAGAAATCGGGTGTAAATGGGCCGCAAAGAAAAAACAATGGTTTTATCGTCCGGAAGAACATAAAAGTTACTGGAACCGTGAAGAACACACGATAGAGGAAATCCGCGCAAAATATGGTTCGACCGGACAGCGCAGGGCGACGGGATGGCAACAAGTGGAAACCAGAGCGTAACCAGAAGGGGGCGAAAGCCCCTTATTATTATAAATATGTTCACTAAATAACGAAGGTGTCAGTTGGGAGGAATATGCAAAACGATAAGTTTTTTGAACGGTATCAACCCGTTTTTGAAATCGTATGTCGAATCCTGGGGAACGGCTGGCGTGTAAACCTGCTCGATGATTGCCAGTACAGGATAAAACTAACCTCGCCTCAGTATAAAAATTACTCTATACATATTCGAATGGAGAAGGGAAGGTTAGTTATCATTGGAAGCGTAGATAGTCGAAGTTGGCGAAGTCCTTACCATACTTGCACTGTATCGCCAGAACGTAACCCTGTAGAAATTGCCGCCGATATTGAAAAGAAAATCCTGACAGATGCTTTCGAAAATGTAGAGAAGGCAATGGAATATGAAAGGCAGTTACAAAAAAAACGGGAGCAAACGCAAATTCTGAAAGGAATGCTATCTCGTTTAATACGTCTTGATAGCTGGCATGGGACATTGACCGGTTTTAAAGTTGAGAATGGGTTAGATGGTAACGTGTCAGAACGGGGCGGCGGTTTTGAAATGGTAATACGTGGCCTGAGTGTGGATCAGCTCATAAAGGTAGCGGGGTTTATTAAACAGCTATGAGGCAAAAGATGAATGAAGTCCTGAGCGACAGGAAAAATAAAGGTAATGTAACATACAGGATTGTTGTGTCTGAAGATGCAACACGTTTGTTTATTGAACTTGAAAAACTAATGAAAGTTCGCTCTAAAGAAGCGGATAAAAAAACAACTAAAAAGGTTGTTTTCCATAAATCATTTTATTATGAAGAATTCTGTAACGTTAAAGATGAAATTGATGATCCAATTTTATTGCAATTCTATACAGATACTATTGTGAAGGTACTAAATCATGAGTTTTAAACCCACACCTGAAGAGGTGAAACAAGCTCGTATCAAAGCTGGCTTTACGCAGCAGGAAGCCGCTAAACGGTTTGGTTTTTCGTTATCAGCCTGGCAGGCCAAAGAAACATCCGGCAAAACATCTCGCGGTCTAGCCGCTGGTACGTATGAATTACTTTTGCTCCTGGCTGATGAACATCCCGATTACCAGCTAGTAAAGCGAGAAAAAAATCAGAATAAAGAGACTAAATAAATTGCATTACCATCATTTGATGGTATAATTTGTTTGTAGGTCAGGAATAGTTCCTTACCATGATCCAGTTGCCCAAACGGGCGGGAGCTAAAAATGAAAGTATTAACTTTTAAAAATGATACTGTCTCTGTTGGTGATGTCTTTGTATCATCATGGGGCTATGAGCAAACCAATGTAACCTTCTACCAGGTTCTTTCCGTTCACGGTAAAAAAACCGTCACCGTTCGCGAGATTCGCGCTAATTCAGAATATACCGATTCAATGGTCGGCTTTAAAACTCCCGTTTTAAATGATTTTACTGGTGAATGTTTTAAGCGCCAGATAAAAGATTTTGGTGATGAGCTGGCAATCAAAATCGAAGATTTTGAAACTGCGTATAAAACTCTACCGGAAGAAAAACATCGATTTTCTTCTTACTACTAATTAATCAGGGGGGATATTCCCCCTTTTAGTAAAGGTCTGAAAATGGAAAGAGAGTTTAGCGCAAAAGCATCATTAAACCGAAATATAAAATTTTGGTTTGAGCAATGTGGATTATCTAAAGAAAGAGTTATTCGTTGTATTGATAACTGGTATGACCTTGCATACCCACCATCAGAACAGGAGAAAGCAAAAAAAGAAGCAATTGAGAAGTTAATAAAGTAAAGATAAAGATGGTATCAGGTTGTGGGGCAACCTGATACCGTGACACTTGATTCTGTTGCGAGGAATAAAATGTCGGAACGCATATTATCAGCAATAAATGACGTTGAAAAGGGTGGGCGTCCGGTTTTCCCTTTGATGCCATTCCATGTCTTTCCTGAGTATATGGCATTACTCAGAAAAGCACTGGAAAAAAAAGACACAAAAGAGAACAGATAAATAAACCGGAGGCTTTATGACAAAATCTGATTTTGTGTCCTTTGTCAGTGGAGAGTTGCGGCAAGGCGCTGTACGTTTTTCTCTTGCTTTTAACAGCAAAGGAGAAATTGTTCTGCACTGGACTAATAAAGCAGGAATACGAGTATGGCGGATATTAAGTGGTAATCGTGGCAAAAAACCAAGCAAAGCTAACCTTGAAAGAATGAGTAACTTCCGGCGCTGGCTTTTTGATGCCCGTCAGGGCATGGAAGGCTACACTCAGCAACCTGAACAGAGCAACCTTAGCTGAATAGCCGAAGCCCTCCCGTATTTCGGGAGGTGCTTTCTGATATATTGCGCGGGACTGCGCTTGCGCTTCCTGCCAGACCGTTCGCGGAGCGAACCTGACGGCACTGTCCTTACCGCATTGATCGAGTTTCCGGTCGCAGACGCACGTATGTTCAGCCATGACAACATCGGCCTTTTTGCATTTTTGTTGATGCTCAAGCACAATTTATGAGCGGTGCCAGATCCACTGCGATGCAGGATAGGGCAAACGCCGCAAAATGACGTCTCTAACGCCATTCCGCAACGTTTGCCCGGTGACCTACAGTCGGTTCTTGTCGGAGAATTTTATGAAAAAAGTTCAATTCAGAATTGATGAAAATCAGCATGATGATTTGCTGGATTGCCTTAAAACTCTTTATCCAGATGAACCAGCTTTAACAGTAGCTAAAGGCATGAAACTTTTAGCAAATGCTTTATTAAAAAGTAAAGCTGGCAGTAAGGGTATAAATACGTTTTTTGATAATAATGATTTTATCAAAACAACGATGTACTTAACAGGTAAACAAAGGGCTGATATTGAAAGAGCTGCTAATCGTCACGGATGGACGTTATCCCGAGAATGTCGTTACCGCATACAAACGACACTTGAAAATGAACTGGATTTCTTTGACCAGGAACTGCTGATGATGAATCGTTGCCGTAATTCAATTGATAAGATCGGTCGTAATTTCCATTATATCATTGTTAATGATCAGACCAGGGTTCTTGATAAAGATGGTTTCTATCAGGATGCGGAGCGTCTTACAACAGAAATTTTTAATCTTAAGAATCAGTTTGAGAATTACATTATGTTATGTAAAGGGAGAACTGTTTCAAATAAAGTGGAGATGTGATTATGGGCGTTTACGTTGATAAAGAATATCGTGTTAAACGAAAGTCATCAGAAAATGGTCGTAAGTCAGCTTTCGCTCATAAAGTCAAAAATGGTGGAAAGAACTATAGCCGCAATGTTCAGGAACGTATCAACCGCAAGGGTGCCAGTAAGGAGGTTGTTGTCAAAATATCTGGAGGTGCTGTTACTCGTCAGGGGATTCGGAACAGTATTGATTATATGAGCCGTGAGTCAGAGCTACCAGTGATGAGTGAAAGCGGTCGGGTATGGACTGGTGACGAAATTCTGGAGGCTAAAGAGCACATGATAGATCGTGCTAATGATCCTCAGCATGTGATGAATGATAAAGGTAAAGAAAATAAAAAAATCACACAGAATATTGTCTTCTCGCCTCCAGTTTCAGCGAAAGCAAAGCCTGAAGATTTGCTGGAGTCTGTCAGGAAAACGATGCAGAAAAAATATCCTAATCACCGTTTTGTTCTTGGATACCACTGTGACAAGAAAGAACATCCTCACGTTCATGTTGTTTTTCGTATCCGAGATAATGACGGTAAACGCGCTGATATCAGGAAAAAAGATTTACGGGAAATTCGTACAGGTTTTTGTGAAGAGTTGAAGTTAAAAGGTTATGACGTTAAAGCGACCCATAAGCAACAGCATGGACTTAATCAGTCTGTTAAAGATGCACATAATACAGCACCAAAAAGACAGAAAGGTGTTTATGAGGTTGTTGATATTGGCTATGACCATTATCAGAACGATAAAACAAAGTCTAAGCAACATTTTATAAAGCTAAAGACTCTTAACAAGGGGGTTGAGAAAACATACTGGGGGGCTGATTTTGGGGGCTTATGTTCGCGGGAAAGCGTTAAAGCAGGTGATCTTGTCAGACTGAAGAAACTTGGTCAGAAAGAAGTAAAAATCCCGGCGCTCGATAAAAACGGTGTTCAGCATGGCTGGAAAACGGTTCACAGAAATGAGTGGCAGTTAGAAAATCTGGGGGTTAAGGGCGTAGACAGAACACCTTCAGCCAGCAAAGAGCTGGTACTGAACAGCCCTGATATGCTGCTGAAGCAACAACAGCGAATGGCGCAGTTTACGCAGCAGAAAGCATCCACGTTACAGTCAGAACAGAAGCTGAAAACAGGGATTAAGTTTTGGGGTTTATAAGATTTAATGTATTGATTATGAAAGAAAAATCTTTATTTTAGTTCGCTTGCTCATCTTTTCACCTTAAAAACAGATCGAAATTCTGCGTTTTAGCTATCATTCGATCTATCGATCTAAAAAATAGATCTGCAAAAGATGAATATTCTGTGTTTTGTTGCTTATGTGGAATAAATGAAAGTAAAATTGATTTATCAAGATCGAAAGATCTGTTTTATGTGTTGAACTTAGCATAAGCCACTTGTAGTATAAACTTCGCGCAATAGTAAAAAGTCTCTCTTCATAGGGGCGTGATTTCTCACAAGCAACCACGGTTGGCTTGTGTTTTGTCACATCCGTATATCGGGGATTGAGTATGAAAGGACAGAAACAGTTTTACCTGCTTCAGTGTTCTCCGCATTTTCATCAGTCGGTTCTGTTGCAGTTATCCCGGAGCGGTATCGCTTACTACAATCCAGTTATACGCACTTTCTATAAGAGGCGTGACTGTAGTGCATACAGGGGACAAATCATGCCAATGTTTCCCGGTTATGTATTCGTTCTTCTGGATTTTGAGGTTGTACATCCATCCTGCTTTACCCGGATGAAAAATGTTTATGGACTGGTCAGTTTTGGTGAATATCCTGCTGAAGTTCCTCTAAGTGTCATAAATGAAGTAAAAGAGCAGGAGAAGATTTTTTGGCACTGTTGCAAAGTTAGCGATGAGGCAGCCTTTTGTCTTATTCAAAGGCCTTACATTTCAAAAACTCTGCTTACCAGGCGCATTTCGCCCAGGGGATCACCATAATAAAATGCTGAGGCCTGGCCTTTGCGTAGTGCACGCATCACCTCAATACCTTTGATGGTGGCGTAAGCCGTCTTCATGGATTTAAATCCCAGCGTGGCGCCGATTATCCGTTTCAGTTTGCCATGATCGCATTCAATCACGTTGTTCCGGTACTTAATCTGTCGGTGTTCAACGTCAGACGGGCACCGGCCTTCGCGTTTGAGCAGAGCAAGCGCGCGACCATAGGCGGGCGCTTTATCCGTGTTGATGAATCGCGGGATCTGCCACTTCTTCACGTTGTTGAGGATTTTACCCAGAAACCGGTATGCAGCTTTGCTGTTACGACGGGAGGAGAGATAAAAATCGACAGTGCGGCCCCGGCTGTCGACGGCCCGGTACAGATACGCCCAGCGGCCATTGACCTTCACGTAGGTTTCATCCATGTGCCACGGGCAAAGATCGGAAGGGTTACGCCAGTACCAGCGCAGCCGTTTTTCCATTTCAGGCGCATAACGCTGAACCCAGCGGTAAATCGTGGAGTGATCGACATTCACTCCGCGTTCAGCCAGCATCTCCTGCAGCTCACGGTAACTGATGCCGTATTTGCAGTACCAGCGTACGGCCCACAGAATGATGTCACGCTGAAAATGCCGGCCTTTGAATGGGTTCATGTGCAGCTCCATCAGCAAAAGGGGATGATAAGTTTATCACCACCGACTATTTGCAACAGTGCCAACAAGACATTTTTATCTTTTATATTCAATGGCTTATTTTCCTGCTAATTGGTAATACCATGAAAAATACCATGCTCAGAAAAGGCTTAACAATATTTTGAAAAATTGCCTACTGAGCGCTGCCGCACAGCTCCATAGGCCGCTTTCCTGGCTTTGCTTCCAGATGTATGCTATTCTGCTCCTGCAGCTAATGGATCACCGCAAACAGGTTACTCGCCTGGGGATTCCCTTTCGACCCGAGCATCCGTATGAGACTCATGCTCGATTATTATTATTATAGAAGCCCCCATGAATAAATCGCTCATCATTTTCGGCATCGTCAACATAACCTCGGACAGTTTCTCCGATGGAGGCCGGTATCTGGCGCCAGACGCAGCCATTGCGCAGGCGCGTAAGCTGATGGCCGAGGGGGCAGATGTGATCGACCTCGGTCCGGCATCCAGCAATCCCGACGCCGCGCCTGTTTCGTCCGACACAGAAATCGCGCGTATCGCGCCGGTGCTGGACGCGCTCAAGGCAGATGGCATTCCCGTCTCGCTCGACAGTTATCAACCCGCGACGCAAGCCTATGCCTTGTCGCGTGGTGTGGCCTATCTCAATGATATTCGCGGTTTTCCAGACGCTGCGTTCTATCCGCAATTGGCGAAATCATCTGCCAAACTCGTCGTTATGCATTCGGTGCAAGACGGGCAGGCAGATCGGCGCGAGGCACCCGCTGGCGACATCATGGATCACATTGCGGCGTTCTTTGACGCGCGCATCGCGGCGCTGACGGGTGCCGGTATCAAACGCAACCGCCTTGTCCTTGATCCCGGCATGGGGTTTTTTCTGGGGGCTGCTCCCGAAACCTCGCTCTCGGTGCTGGCGCGGTTCGATGAATTGCGGCTGCGCTTCGATTTGCCGGTGCTTCTGTCTGTTTCGCGCAAATCCTTTCTGCGCGCGCTCACAGGCCGTGGTCCGGGGGATGTCGGGGCCGCGACACTCGCTGCAGAGCTTGCCGCCGCCGCAGGTGGAGCTGACTTCATCCGCACACACGAGCCGCGCCCCTTGCGCGACGGGCTGGCGGTATTGGCGGCGCTGAAAGAAACCGCAAGAATTCGTTAACTGCACATTCGGGATATTTCTCTATATTCGCGCTTCATCAGAAAACTGAAGGAACCTCCATTGAATCGAACTAATATTTTTTTTGGTGAATCGCATTCTGACTGGTTGCCTGTCAGAGGCGGAGAATCTGGTGATTTTGTTTTTCGACGTGGTGACGGGCATGCCTTCGCGAAAATCGCACCTGCTTCCCGCCGCGGTGAGCTCGCTGGAGAGCGTGACCGCCTCATTTGGCTCAAAGGTCGAGGTGTGGCTTGCCCCGAGGTCATCAACTGGCAGGAGGAACAGGAGGGTGCATGCTTGGTGATAACGGCAATTCCGGGAGTACCGGCGGCTGATCTGTCTGGAGCGGATTTGCTCAAAGCGTGGCCGTCAATGGGGCAGCAACTTGGCGCTGTTCACAGCCTATCGGTTGATCAATGTCCGTTTGAGCGCAGGCTGTCGCGAATGTTCGGACGCGCCGTTGATGTGGTGTCCCGCAATGCCGTCAATCCCGACTTCTTACCGGACGAGGACAAGAGTACGCCGCAGCTCGATCTTTTGGCTCGTGTCGAACGAGAGCTACCGGTGCGGCTCGACCAAGAGCGCACCGATATGGTTGTTTGCCATGGTGATCCCTGCATGCCGAACTTCATGGTGGACCCTAAAACTCTTCAATGCACGGGTCTGATCGACCTTGGGCGGCTCGGAACAGCAGATCGCTATGCCGATTTGGCACTCATGATTGCTAACGCCGAAGAGAACTGGGCAGCGCCAGATGAAGCAGAGCGCGCCTTCGCTGTCCTATTCAATGTATTGGGGATCGAAGCCCCCGACCGCGAACGCCTTGCCTTCTATCTGCGATTGGACCCTCTGACTTGGGGTTGATGTTCATGCCGCCTGTTTTTCCTGCTCATTGGCACGTTTCGCAACCTGTTCTCATTGCGGACACCTTTTCCAGCCTCGTTTGGAAAGTTTCATTGCCAGACGGGACTCCTGCAATCGTCAAGGGATTGAAACCTATAAAAGACATTGCTGATGAACTGCGCGGGGCCGACTATCTGGTATGGCGCAATGGGAGGGGAGCAGTCCGGTTGCTCGGTCGTGAGAACAATCTGATGTTGCTCGAATATGCCGGGGAGCGAATGCTCTCTCACATCGTTGCCGAGCACGGCGACTACCAGGCGACCGAAATTGCAGCGGAACTAATGGCGAAGCTGTATGCCGCATCTGAGGAACCCCTGCCTTCTGCCCTTCTCCCGATCCGGGATCGCTTTGCAGCTTTGTTTCAGCGGGCGCGCGATGATCAAAACGCAGGTTGTCAAACTGACTACGTCCACGCGGCGATTATAGCCGATCAAATGATGAGCAATGCCTCGGAACTGCGTGGGCTACATGGCGATCTGCATCATGAAAACATCATGTTCTCCAGTCGCGGCTGGCTGGTGATAGATCCCGTCGGTCTGGTCGGTGAAGTGGGCTTTGGCGCCGCCAATATGTTCTACGATCCGGCTGACAGAGACGACCTTTGTCTCGATCCTAGACGCATTGCACAGATGGCGGACGCATTCTCTCGTGCGCTGGACGTCGATCCGCGTCGCCTGCTCGACCAGGCGTACGCTTATGGGTGCCTTTCCGCAGCTTGGAACGCGGATGGAGAAGAGGAGCAACGCGATCTAGCTATCGCGGCCGCGATCAAGCAGGTGCGACAGACGTCATACTAGATATCAAGCGACTTCTCCTATCCCCTGGGAACACATCAATCTCACCGGAGAATATCGCTGGCCAAAGCCTTAGCGTAGGATTCCGCCCCTTCCCGCAAACGACCCCAAACAGGAAACGCAGCTGAAACGGGAAGCTCAACACCCACTGACGCATGGGTTGTTCAGGCAGTACTTCATCAACCAGCAAGGCGGCACTTTCGGCCATCCGCCGCGCCCCACAGCTCGGGCAGAAACCGCGACGCTTACAGCTGAAAGCGACCAGGTGCTCGGCGTGGCAAGACTCGCAGCGAACCCGTAGAAAGCCATGCTCCAGCCGCCCGCATTGGAGAAATTCTTCAAATTCCCGTTGCACATAGCCCGGCAATTCCTTTCCCTGCTCTGCCATAAGCGCAGCGAATGCCGGGTAATACTCGTCAACGATCTGATAGAGAAGGGTTTGCTCGGGTCGGTGGCTCTGGTAACGACCAGTATCCCGATCCCGGCTGGCCGTCCTGGCCGCCACATGAGGCATGTTCCGCGTCCTTGCAATACTGTGTTTACATACAGTCTATCGCTTAGCGGAAAGTTCTTTTAGGGGTCTGACGCTCAGTGGAACGAAAACTCACGTTAAGGGATTTTGGTCATGAGATTATCAAAAAGGATCTTCACCTAGATCCTTTTAAATTAAAAATGAAGTTTTAAATCAATCTAAAGTATATATGAGTAAACTTGGTCTGACAGTTACCAATGCTTAATCAGTGAGGCACCTATCTCAGCGATCTGTCTATTTCGTTCATCCATAGTTGCCTGACTCCCCGTCGTGTAGATAACTACGATACGGGAGGGCTTACCATCTGGCCCCAGTGCTGCAATGATACCGCGAGACCCACGCTCACCGGCTCCAGATTTATCAGCAATAAACCAGCCAGCCGGAAGGGCCGAGCGCAGAAGTGGTCCTGCAACTTTATCCGCCTCCATCCAGTCTATTAATTGTTGCCGGGAAGCTAGAGTAAGTAGTTCGCCAGTTAATAGTTTGCGCAACGTTGTTGCCATTGCTGCAGGCATCGTGGTGTCACGCTCGTCGTTTGGTATGGCTTCATTCAGCTCCGGTTCCCAACGATCAAGGCGAGTTACATGATCCCCCATGTTGTGCAAAAAAGCGGTTAGCTCCTTCGGTCCTCCGATCGTTGTCAGAAGTAAGTTGGCAGCAGTGTTATCACTCATGGTTATGGCAGCACTGCATAATTCTCTTACTGTCATGCCATCCGTAAGATGCTTTTCTGTGACTGGTGAGTACTCAACCAAGTCATTCTGAGAATAGTGTATGCGGCGACCGAGTTGCTCTTGCCCGGCGTCAACACGGGATAATACCGCACCACATAGCAGAACTTTAAAAGTGCTCATCATTGGAAAACGTTCTTCGGGGCGAAAACTCTCAAGGATCTTACCGCTGTTGAGATCCAGTTCGATGTAACCCACTCGTGCACCCAACTGATCTTCAGCATCTTTTACTTTCACCAGCGTTTCTGGGTGAGCAAAAACAGGAAGGCAAAATGCCGCAAAAAAGGGAATAAGGGCGACACGAAAATGTTGAATACTCATACTCTTCCTTTTTCAATATTATTGAAGCATTTACCAGGGTTATTGTCTCATGAGCGGATACATATTTGAATGTATTTAGAAAAATAAACAAATAGGGGTTCCGCGCACATTTCCCCGAAAAGTGCCACCTGACGTCTAAGAAACCATTATTATCATGACATTAACCTATAAAAATAGGCGTATCACGAGGCCCTTTCGTCTTCAAGAATTTTATAAACCGTGGAGCGGGCAATACTGAGCTGATGAGCAATTTCCGTTGCACCAGTGCCCTTCTGATGAAGCGTCAGCACGACGTTCCTGTCCACGGTACGCCTGCGGCCAAATTTGATTCCTTTCAGCTTTGCTTCCTGTCGGCCCTCATTCGTGCGTTCTAGGATCCTCCGGCGTTCAGCCTGTGCCACAGCCGACAGGATGGTGACCACCATTTGCCCCATATCACCGTCGGTACTGATCCCGTCATCAATGAACCGGACTGCCACGCCCTGAGCGTCAAATTCCTTTATCAGTTGGATCATATCGGCAGTGTCGCGGCCAAGACGGTCGAGCTTCTTAACCAGAATGACATCACCTTCCTCCACCTTCATCCTCAGCAAATCCAGCCCTTCCCGGTCTGTTGAACTGCCGGATGCCTTATCGGTAAATATACGGTTTGCTTTCACACCTGCGTCTTTGAGTGCTCTGACCTGAAGATCAAGAGACTGCTGACTGGTTGAGACCCGAGCGTAACCAAAAAGTCGCATAAAAATGTACCTTAAATCGAATATCGGACAACTCATGTCTATTATTACAAATTTACGATTTAATAGACATATTAATGTAACAGTTTTACGATGTCCGATAATTTATAACATTTCGTACGGTTGGAAAAATGTTACTAAATGCCCGTCAGGCAGGGAGGCCGATATGCCCGTTGACTTTCTGACCACTGAGCAGACTGAAAGCTATGGCAGATTCACCGGTGAACCGGATGAGCTTCAGCTGGCACGATATTTTCACCTTGATGAAGCAGACAAGGAATTTATCGGAAAAAGCAGAGGTGATCACAACCGTCTGGGCATTGCCCTGCAAATTGGATGTGTCCGTTTTCTGGGCACCTTCCTCACCGATATGAATCATATTCCTTCCGGCGTCCGGCATTTTACCGCCAGACAGCTCGGGATTCGTGATATCACCGTTCTTGCAGAATACGGTCAGAGGGAAAATACCCGCCGTGAGCATGCAGCGCTGATACGTCAGCACTATCAGTATCGTGAATTTGCCTGGCCCTGGACATTTCGCCTTACCCGTCTTTTATATACCCGGAGCTGGATAAGCAACGAACGTCCTGGCCTGCTTTTCGATCTGGCGACAGGGTGGCTTATGCAACATCGTATTATTCTCCCCGGAGCCACTACGCTGACCCGGTTGATTTCAGAGGTAAGGGAAAAGGCGACGTTGCGCCTGTGGAACAAACTGGCACTGATACCGTCAGCCGAACAGCGTTCACAGCTGGAGATGCTGCTGGGGCCAACTGATTGCAGCCGCCTGTCTTTACTGGAATCACTGAAAAAGGGCCCTGTGACCATCAGTGGTCCGGCGTTTAATGAAGCAATTGAACGCTGGAAAACTCTGAACGATTTTGGCCTGCATGCTGAAAACCTGAGTACACTCCCGGCTGTGCGCCTGAAAAATCTCGCACGTTATGCTGGTATGACTTCGGTGTTCAATATTGCCAGGATGTCACCGCAGAAAAGGATGGCGGTTCTGGTTGCCTTTGTCCTTGCATGGGAAACGCTGGCGCTGGATGATGCATTGGACGTTCTGGACGCCATGCTGGCCGTTATCATCCGTGACGCCAGAAAGATTGGGCAGAAAAAACGGCTCCGCTCGCTGAAGGATCTGGATAAATCTGCATTGGCGCTCGCCAGCGCATGTTCGTACCTGCTGAAAGAAGAAACACCGGACGAATCGATTCGTGCTGAGGTGTTCAGCTACATCCCAAGGCAAAAGCTGGCTGAAATCATCACGCTTGTCCGTGAAATTGCCCGGCCCTCAGACGATAATTTTCATGAAGAAATGGTGGAGCAGTACGGGCGCGTTCGTCGTTTCCTGCCCCATCTGCTGAATACCGTTAAATTTTCATCCGCACCTGCCGGGGTTACCACTCTGAATGCCTGTGACTACCTCAGCCGGGAGTTCAGCTCACGGCGGCAGTTTTTTGACGACGCACCAACGGAAATTATCAGTCGGTCATGGAAACGGCTGGTGATTAACAAGGAAAAACATATCACCCGCAGGGGATACACGCTCTGCTTTCTCAGTAAACTGCAGGATAGTCTGAGGCGGAGGGATGTCTACGTTACCGGCAGTAACCGGTGGGGAGATCCTCGTGCAAGATTACTACAGGGTGCTGACTGGCAGGCAAACCGGATTAAGGTTTATCGTTCTTTGGGGCACCCGACAGACCCGCAGGAAGCAATAAAATCTCTGGGTCATCAGCTTGATAGTCGTTACAGACAGGTTGCTGCACGTCTTTGCGAAAATGAGGCTGTCGAACTCGATGTTTCTGGCCCGAAGCCCCGGTTGACAATTTCTCCCCTCGCCAGTCTTGATGAGCCGGACAGTCTGAAACGACTGAGCAAAATGATCAGTGATCTACTCCCTCCGGTGGATTTAACGGAGTTGCTGCTCGAAATTAACGCCCATACCGGATTTGCTGATGAGTTTTTCCATGCTAGTGAAGCCAGTGCCAGAGTTGATGATCTGCCCGTCAGCATCAGCGCCGTGCTGATGGCTGAAGCCTGCAATATCGGTCTGGAACCACTGATCAGATCAAATGTTCCTGCACTGACCCGACACCGGCTGAACTGGACAAAAGCGAACTATCTGCGGGCTGAAACTATCACCAGCGCTAATGCCAGACTGGTTGATTTTCAGGCAACGCTGCCACTGGCACAGATATGGGGTGGAGGAGAAGTGGCATCTGCAGATGGAATGCGCTTTGTTACGCCAGTCAGAACAATCAATGCCGGACCGAACCGCAAATACTTTGGTAATAACAGAGGGATCACCTGGTACAACTTTGTGTCCGATCAGTATTCCGGCTTTCATGGCATCGTTATACCGGGGACGCTGAGGGACTCTATCTTTGTGCTGGAAGGTCTTCTGGAACAGGAGACCGGGCTGAATCCAACCGAAATTATGACCGATACAGCAGGTGCCAGCGAACTTGTCTTTGGCCTTTTCTGGCTGCTGGGATACCAGTTTTCTCCACGCCTGGCTGATGCCGGTGCTTCGGTTTTCTGGCGAATGGACCATGATGCCGACTATGGCGTGCTGAATGATATTGCCAGAGGGCAATCAGATCCCCGAAAAATAGTCCTTCAGTGGGACGAAATGATCCGGACCGCTGGCTCCCTGAAGCTGGGCAAAGTACAGGTTTCAGTGCTGGTCCGTTCATTGCTGAAAAGTGAACGTCCTTCCGGACTGACTCAGGCAATCATTGAAGTGGGGCGCATCAACAAAACGCTGTATCTGCTTAATTATATTGATGATGAAGATTACCGCCGGCGCATTCTGACCCAGCTTAATCGGGGAGAAAGTCGCCATGCCGTTGCCAGAGCCATCTGTCACGGTCAAAAAGGTGAGATAAGAAAACGATATACCGACGGTCAGGAAGATCAACTGGGCACACTGGGGCTGGTCACTAACGCCGTCGTGTTATGGAACACTATTTATATGCAGGCAGCCCTGGATCATCTCCGGGCGCAGGGTGAAACACTGAATGATGAAGATATCGCACGCCTCTCCCCGCTTTGCCACGGACATATCAATATGCTCGGCCATTATTCCTTCACGCTGGCAGAACTGGTGACCAAAGGACATCTGAGACCATTAAAAGAGGCGTCAGAGGCAGAAAACGTTGCTTAACGTGAGTTTTCGTTCCACTGAGCGTCAGACCCCTTATACTGGTTGCGCGGGATCTGGCTTGCTACTATGTGCAATAGAGTGTTATTCAGGAGTACGCTTCAATGAGTGAGTTACTGGAATTAGGCGCTATCTATATAGGTACAGGCGTGGTTGCCTACTATATTATTGAGTTTATCAACTACATAGACTTCAGGAGTTCAAGAGAAAACTGAGGCTGCGTAAGCGGCTTTTTTTACGCCCCTTGTTTAATTCCTCGCACACTTGGACATTCAGGTGATTCTGTCCATACCTCATTAGTTACAACATTCACATGTTCTGTTCCTTTATCTGGTGCCCTGTTCCGGCATATGTGCCCATATCCTGGGTTATTCAGGATAACCGCTTCCTTTTCACCCTGCCCTGTCGTTCATATTCCTCTGACAAAAATGCATTATCGGAAAAAATGTCCAAATTTTTTTTTGGTGATCGGAATTCTTGTTGTCGGACGCACCTCTGCTTCAGGTCATAATTGCTGGCACGTCCAGAAAAACAGGTGCGGAGATTAAAAAATTGAGTCACTTACCCGCCAACATTTTCCAGATTTCACGTAGCGCACCACCGCTACTGCATACATCAACAAGAAATGACGTTTTTTTAATTACTTTGTATGCTGCAACTTACTGAAAAAACGGGATTCATGATAATGCCGGTAACGGCATCGTTCTGTTGGCCTACGCGATCAGCAGTATTGGCCGCAACAAAAAATGAAAGAAAAATCCCTCAAATGAAGGGGAAAAAACGGAAGTACAACTGAACAACAGGCACAAAAAAACCCGACTGCTAATCGGGCTTTTTTGTGCTTTCCAGCCTTGAGTTGGTGGCTCTGGCTGGAGAAGAACTCTCTTCAACCAACATAGACATAATATGTCTACATGATATGGAATGCAACCGTATCCGCTTATGCGTATAATACGCTGGTTGGTTCTGAACCGTTATAACTCCAGCCTTCCCGCAAGGATTAAGCGATTTTAAGTCCTGGCTGAAAAACAGGTGGTGCTGTTGTCAGTGCTCTGGCTGGAGTGGAACTGTCTTCAACCAACATCGAAGAACAACCGATATGACAGGCAGTGTAAGAGTAAGTATCGGGAGTCTGCTCCATATAATGGAGTAAACGGATGATTGATAAAGCAATCATCGTTCTGGGGGCGCTAATCTCGCTTCTTGAACTGATTCGCTACCTTCTCCAGTTGATGGGCTGATGGCGGAGACGTAACTAAGGCCGGGGGCTAACCACCTCCGGCCTTTAATAAAACCATATTTTAGTTACAATATTCAATTACATTGACTAAACACCACACACCCAACCTCCTGAGTTAATACCCTGCCTTTCAGATATATTAGCCCCCTCTACTTACTGGATTTCTGCCCGGTTTTACGTTTTAGCGCACTGCTTATTGTGCCACGGCTGCACCCCAGTATTTTCTGTACCTGTGTCCAGGAGCTTCCGCTCTCAATCAACCTGATAATTGCATCATGTCTGGCTTGATTAGGTTTACGCCCTTTATATTTGCCGTCTTTCCTTGCTTTCTCTATCCCTTGTTTCTGCCGTTCCCGCCGTTGTTCATAGTCCCTTCTGGCAACAGCGGCCAGCATATCCAGCAGCATATCGTTAATGGCTGCAAACAACCGACTGTCAAACTCACTCATACCAGAATTAATCCAGGTCGTCGGCACATTCACCGCCATAACCCGGATGTCTTTCTGCCGGATCATTTTCTTCAGCGTATTCCAGTCTTCCCCTGACAGGCGGGAAAGTCTGTCCACATCCTCGATAAGCAAAATATCATTTTGCTGGCAATCTCTCAGAAGACGAAAAAGTTCCGGGCGCTCAAGACGGGAGCCGGATTCATTCTCAATATAGTAGCTGCAAATAATCAGGCCTCTTTCCCTGGCAAAAGCCTCGATAGTTTCCTGGGCACGCGAAGCATCCTGTTCTGCTGTTGAAGCTCTCAGATAAGCGCGGACAAAGCTTGTTGGTGCATTTGAAGTCATATTACAGAACCAGTTCGCATAAGGTCACACCACTATACCCAAAATGCACCAGAAAGTGGATCGACAGGAAAGGCACACTCTAAAAGAACCAAAAAACAAATAATGAGTAGATGTGACCTTGTCACTACACACTCATAAACTCAAACACTCATATACACAAGACAACTCAAATGAGCAGATACTCCTTAACTCATATACACATAAACTCATATTAACCTTTACTCATACAAAGAGTAT
The DNA here is from genome assembly GCF_017372215.1 of Salmonella sp. SAL-020. Classification (NCBI taxonomy): domain Bacteria; kingdom Pseudomonadati; phylum Pseudomonadota; class Gammaproteobacteria; order Enterobacterales; family Enterobacteriaceae; genus Salmonella; species Salmonella sp. SAL-020. The sequence continues at coordinate 5,651 of NZ_CP071692.1, read as the reverse complement.
GATAAACTCAAAAACTCACAGGAGTAATTGAGTAGACACACAATTGAGGATTTGAGTATGAAGGTGATCTCATTTCTGAATCCGAAAGGGGGTTCAGGTAAAACAACTGCCGTAATCAACATAGCCACTGCGTTGAGCAGGAGCGGATACAACATTGCTGTGGTAGATACAGATCCACAAATGAGCCTGACGAACTGGAGCAAAGCGGGCAAGGCAGCATTTGACGTATTTACAGCAGCATCTGAAAAAGACGTCTATGGAATCCGAAAAGATCTGGCGGACTATGACTTTGCTATTGTGGACGGGGCAGGTTCACTCTCAGTAATCACCTCCGCAGCCGTCATGGTAAGCGATCTGGTAATTATCCCTGTCACCCCCAGCCCTCTGGATTTCTCCGCAGCAGGAAGCGTCGTTACTGTTCTGGAAGCACAGGCTTACAGCCGCAAAGTTGAAGCCCGCTTTCTGATCACCCGTAAGATAGAAATGGCAACCATGTTGAATGTGCTTAAAGAAAGTATCAAAGACACCGGTGTTAAAGCATTTCGTACAGCTATTACACAACGTCAGGTTTACGTGAAATCAATTCTTGATGGCGACAGCGTGTTTGAATCCAGTGATGGTGCTGCAAAAGGTGAAATAGAAATCCTTACAAAAGAGATAGTTAGAATGTTTGAGTAATTACACATTTACTCATATAATCAAATAAATATAAAAACCGGAGTAGCCTGAATGTCACTTGAAAAAGCGCATACGTCAGTAAAAAAAATGACCTTTGGTGAAAACAGAGATCTGGAACGAGTAGTAACAGCACCAGTATCATCTGGAAAAATCAAACGTGTTAACGTTAATTTTGATGAAGAAAAGCACACCCGGTTTAAGGCTGCATGCGCCAGGAAAGGTACATCAATCACTGACGTGGTGAACCAGCTTGTAGATAACTGGCTCAAAGAGAACGAATAATTGGAAGCCGAAGCGAACAGACAGGCCGACGCAAAACAACTGTTCTCAAAGCAGCCCTGGCTATGTACAACAGCCAATAGTTACTTGATTCTGCAAAACTTAGATGATTCAGGATTTAATCTATCAGTAGGAGTTCGGACAAAATGGGGTCCGTGGGAATTTCTGTGATAACACCCGCTAAGCGATTTCTCACTGAAAGAAATCTTCAGCCCCTGCAGTTAGTTAAAGAAAATTAAATCTATAAACCTGTAAATTTTTGCGTGACAAACTCTGTCGGAATGAGAAACTGTACGGAAACTTCAATTTTAAGGTTTGTCGTGCATGTTGATGGTTATATACGGGTATCAAGCAATCGATTACGTATTACACTATTCTCCGATGTAGTTATTTCTAAACATTGAAAATGCCTAAGAAAGGAATAAAATGAAAACTATTTCACTATTTAACAACAAAGGCGGGGTAGGAAAAACGACCCTGACTTGGAACTTAAGTGTATCTCTATCGGCAAAGGGAAAATCTGTTTTGCTGATAGATTTCGATCCTCAATGCAATTTATCAATAGCTTTACTTGGTGAGACTGGCTTCTCTGACCTTTTAAAGAGGGATGCAAATAATCCTTATGGTAAAACGATAAGAGCATTTTGCCAACCATTTATACAACAAGATATTCTCCCTGTCGTACATACATTCCCACCACAATTTCCCATGGAGCCTGGCTCAGGAAGGTTAGACATAGCTCCAGGTGACTTTTGGCTCAATAATCTTTCAGATGTGATTAGTGTAGGTACAGATTTAATTGCTGGAAACGCAGTAAACAGATTCTTGATACCTAGTTTAATTGCTAGTAAAGCTCAAGAGTTAAATAATTGTGAATACGATTATGTTCTTATTGATGTACCGCCGTCATTTAATACGATAGTCAGATCGGCTCTCTACTGTTCTGATTATTTCTTGGTTCCATGTACTGCCGATATATTTTCGGCTTACTGCATAGGACTCATTGGTGAAACTTTACCAAAATTTAGAGACGACTGGGAACAGGGTATTAGAAGAACTTCAGCCCAAAATAACTCTCTAATAAGCCAAAAAGGTTCACCTAAATTTGCAGGTTGGGTCTTCAACGGATTTGATAAAAGAAAGAATCCAGGCCAACAAAACTCATCAGAGATCGCGGCTGATGCAGCCCATAGAGATAAAATAATTGATTCAGTAAAAAATGACCTTCGCCCCAAATTAGCATCTATAAAAACATACTCAGCAGTGGCTTCTTTTACTCCAGACACTCCTGTCGCAAAAGTTGAAGACCTAAATGTTATGGCTCCAGATAGTATCTTACAGGGGGTCCCGCTCAGATATTTATCTACCGTAGCACCTACTAGGGGGGTGTTGGCCAGAGGGGCTTGGTCAGGACCTCAGAAAGCCCTAATGCAGACTATGTCGGCAGAACATGACGTTTTAGCTGATTATATAATCCAAAATTTCGTTTAATATCTTTTAGGGATTGTACGCCGGCACCCCTTTTACCGTCTTAGGGGTTCCGTGGGAATTTCTGCGATAACAAACGCTAAGGAAAAGTGAAGTTCTTTAGATTGAAGCGATTAGTACGAAGTGGCCTACATAAGTGAATGGCGAACAGCATACAGATTCTCTCTTAAAAATATGTGAGACAATAGAAAAACGACTGAAAATTTTTTGTATATTAATAGCTTCACAAGCTTTGATGATAGAGGGTAAAAATCACCATTATCTAATCAATTTGACGCTCATATCATTGAATGAAGAAACGGTAAAAATCAATTGAGAGCAATATTAAATATCAAAATAAAAACGATGGAAAAAAGATTGTTACCAATACAATGAGGACATTAGAATCACGCCCCCCAAATTTTATATAATTAAGATCATAGATGCAGATCAGTTTGGTTAGTTCTCCGTAGGGGAGAAGTTATGAAAACAGGTAAATGGAATAAACATCGTTCGTGTAAAATGCATTAATACGAATGGGTAACATGTATTTCCAGGGATTTAATCAAACAATGGCATCAATTTTTCAACCAGTAGCAGATCGCTTAAACCATCTAACAAAACAACTTCCATACCAGAGTCAATAAGTGAATCAATCCCAGGCACTTCCTCAAAGCCGATAACCATGATCGGCTTTCGGTCTATAAAATCAAATATTACTAATGGAAGTATTACACTGTTAATTAATTCAAATTCTTTAAAGAAAGCATCTGTGCCATATTCACTGGTAGGAAAAAGAATCTCACTTAATCTCACACCATAAAAAACATGATAGTATTCTTTAAGATTATCCTTTAAAATATTAACAGCCTTAGAATATTTCTCGTTAATAAACTCTTTGACCAGATATTTCATAAACATCTCCAATAAGAACCGACTGTAGGTCACCGGGCAAACGTTGCGGAATGGCGTCAGAGACGTCATTTTGCGGCGTTTGCCCTATCCTGCATCGCAGTGAAAAGGCAGGGACTGGCATAACTGCTGAGTAGCATCATTGCTGGCTTATCTCGCTACTGTTCTCGGTGCTTTCGTCCGCAGGTTCGGGAACAAGTAACTTGTGCCAGGGCATAGTTTTGTTGAGCAGCTCCATCAGAGGCTCAGCCAGCAGTCCCAAAATCCAGGTTGCCGTAATCACCGGTATAGTCAGATTTTGTGGCGTCCATAACTGGTGATCGAGATGATACCAGGTGATGACACACAAAATACCCCCCAGCCAGAACACAGCCCATTTAAACGCACCAAGAATGGCTAACACAAAAACAGAGATAAAATGTAAAACACTGGCGGCCAGAAGACGAAGATAAAACCAGGTCCATCCAAGCCACTTAACAAAGGTGCTCCCTGTTTTCACAGCAAAACGTTTCTTACGTTCTCTGGCGATTTCTTCCCTGAATTTACCGCGTTCATCCCCCTGGGGGAATTGATAGATTTTAGCCATGAGTTACCTCATTTCGATCTCAAAACGGACTTTGCTGACTCTTCTACCCTGCCTCTCAGCATTAACGCATTTAATACTTTTAATTTCTGTTTTTTCTACAATTTCGTCTATAGACCGACCAATAACTGATTTTTTATAATCTTTAAATTCCAAATTTACTCTAGAGTTCAATTCAATCATTAATTCATCCAGTTTAATGCTAAAAGCACCGGATTTATCTAATAGCCGAGATTTTATCAACTGATATAAATTCCATGAATATCGACCACTGAGTTTTACAGCAGACTGATACAATACAACTGTAGTTTGATATTTTCTACCATCTACAGCAGAAATAAAATTTATTGTCTCAGTAGAAAGAGCTACTCTTAATAGCCCTTCATTTTTTATATAATCACAAAGAGATATTAATTTTATATTGGAAGAAAAATAATCTGCTGCGTCTTTCATCTGTTTGTATGCCATTGTGCGATCTATACCAATAAATTCAGCATACTTATCAGCTCTGATTAAAATAGACCCATCTGAGTTATACCTACCATTAAAATAAAGATACAAACAAATAAAAAAGACTCTCCTTGCTGAGACGTGGAGCTTATTAAGACTTTCATTCAGCTTGCTATTATACTTTATAATTTTTCCAGGTTTAATATTTTTAAACGTAGCGGTTAAAATATCCACGCAAGGTTTAGTGACTAAGTCTACGACGTCTTCCTTTCTTCTAATATGAAGTGCATTATCTGATTTTACCACATCCAATAACGTACCATCATCCCATCCGATATTTTTGAGTAAATGATTTGGAATAACGATTATTGAAACATTACTATCTTTGTGTAGTTTTATTTGTTCCATAATATTATCCTTTCTGTTTATATGAAATTACCTTATCAAACTTCTCCAAGAATTTAGTATCTTCATCAGAAATAGACGTGTCTTCATTAAGAGAATATTCAAATTTTAACATATGAACCATACGCCCTTTTTTTCCTACAACGGTAAACTTTATAGTTTTTATCTCTGTTTTTTCTATTATTTCCTTTATGCTTTTATTTATAACATCACGAATAAAAAAAGAGTACTTTGGATATTTGTATACCTTCTCACCATTTTCAATATGATAAAGTCCCATTTCGTCTTTAAGTTGATCAACTGAAATTTCGAAGGATTTACTCGCAGGATTTAAGCTATAGTATTTTCTGATAACCTGATACAAGTTTGTGGAGTTTACACTGTTCAATATAACAACAGATTTTAACACCTGTGTGGTATATCTATTTTCAGAACCAATAAGTTTTGAAAAATATCGTTTCGCTGTATTAGTGAACTTAATGCGAACTATTGCCAGATGATCATAATAAGCACAGAATTCAGTTAAGTTTAAATCCAGTCTGTCAGGCATCTTATTTTTAGATGTAGCGATACCCAGTTCATTAGATAGATTTTTTAAATCATCTCTATTCAACACTAATGTTGTTGAAGCCAGAACTTTTGCACCTTCTTTTAATGCTGCATATGCGGCGTACTTATCCAAAGTGGTTGTTTTAGAAAAAAGATCGGCATCAACTTCTAAAATTTCATCATTCAACATTTCTTTTGAGTCAATCTGACAAAGTGCAAGAAACAAGACTCTTTTCGCTGAAAGAGAAAGAGATGCCAGAGTAACGCCAACCTCATTTCTATGCCTGACTTTCGTTAACCCTGTTACAGTTCTCACCTGAAACCTCAT
>NZ_CP071691.1:0-64327 GCF_017372215.1 Salmonella sp. SAL-020 | reverse complement strand
CTCTTCAAACAACTTTTTTATGTCCAGATTGTCCTTGTCCAGAGCGCCTCCGATCGGTGGATAGTTTAAGAATAAAAGCAGCCACTGTTTTCATGTTATAGCCTGAAAGGTGCTAAACAACTGGCTTCAGCTTATACACAGCCCTGAAGAAGTTTCAGGGGAACATACTCACTGTAGTTTATATTACTAACTCATTACAGTATATCCTTTGCATAATACAGCTTATTGTTTACCAGTTACAGCTTATGATTAACATGCTACAGTTTAGGTGATCATCCTCCAGGCCCAGTACTGACGCGGCCCTTAGAAGAGTCGGGATCTTCTTTTGATCTAACAGGGATCGTTGTAAGGATCTTATTACTGGATCGAGTGACTGTATATGTGGATAACCTGCTGACCGACAAGGTGATTCGTATAGTTTTTCAATAATCACTTGCTGTGACTCCAGTGCGTATCTGCTTCCTTTAACTTCTGTTTTTTTGCGCTTCCTCGCCGGTTCGCGGCCTTATTCCCGGTCAAACTCTTCCTGACTTATTAATTGCCAGCGAATAAGGTGAAGTCGCATTTCTCTTATCTGGTGTATTGTGAATCCTGTACGGACCAGCAGTGTTTTCAAAGCTGAGGAAGTATCTTCTTCGTATGAAGCTGCTGAGAGGGAGAAGGCCTCTGGTTTTCTCGCAAAACATGCAGCAACCGCGCCAGTGCCGGCAGTAACCGGAGTGTCTCCCCGGGAGTTACAACGGCCTGCAGATCTGTTTCTGTCAGGCCGGTGAGCCCCTGTTTCTGAAATTCAGCATCCATCTGCCGGAACCATCATTGTGGATCAGCAGTTACAGTTTAATTCCTCCTAACGGGAACTGAATGAGCTTTATTTCAATATTCGCGAACAACCGTGGGAACCTGGACCAGAATTGCTCGTCATGAATATGACAAACATGCCAGCTGAACCACTTATTTTCCAGTCGGGTACGCAAAGCGCAGGGTTAGAACTGGTTAATATTTATTTCTGGATTTTCAGGCAATTTATGGAAGAGAAGGAATTAACCAAGCCTCTTGCGCGCCTTGTTTATACCAATCTTAAGACTGCCAGAACAGACAGCGTTTCCCTGCAGTCAGTTGGAAAACGTTTTGAGGCATCTTTTGAAAATTAACCTGAGCCTACAACAGAGAAAATGGCTCAGGTACGTGAACTGCATGAATTAGAAGAGGCCAGACGTAAGCCATATATGATGTCCAAATAACTCTTTTAATACCGGTTATATATTTACGTTTACCTGTCCCCTCTCAGGGACAGGTAGTTGATCCAGTTTGCAGACGGCGATTTCTGAATCTCTTTGTGTCATGTAATGACGTCAGGAAATCCAGGACTTTATCATCGCTATCCGTCGCCAAGTCATGCAGGAACAGAAAAAATTTCCCTTCATTATTTGCCAGATGCGAATCGAGATAACCTAACAACCACTTTGCATGCCTCAAAATATGACGTTGTTCCCGTTGCAGACGCTTTAACGGAAGGCGTGTCGTCATTTTATCCAGTTTTTGAGTCTCCTGAGAGAGTTTCTGCTGCATGATTCTCAGTTCTGATTTAAGCGCCTGCGCGGGGGCGCTCCGGCTGAATAACCTCGCGGTATCGGTCAGTGTATTTACCATCATTCTGTGGACCTTTTGGCACAGATCCCTGGAAGCCTGATATTTCTTAAAGTAATAGCGGGTATAAACGCCCACTCCGGATAATGCAGTTGAGATAAATGGAACGAGTAATGCTGTGTTCATAAAAATCTCCTTATAAGTAGGTGGAATGGCCACGTGATGTGGACGACGGATGAAATATAACCCACTTTAGCAATTTGTGCTATATATTTTTGCAAAAAGTGCTAACTTCAATTTCATGTATTGATTTATGTTCGGTTTTGTGTTTCAGGTATTTTGTATCTTCCTCTGTCACCTGAGATCCGGAAAAAGGTAGTCCCGGATCTTCTTTATCCTCACCGGTGCGCCGCGACCCGGTAACACAAGATGTAGCGGCTCAGTCATCTGCTGTTGCTACCAGATGTTGTGTTATACCCCTTCCCTGTGACCCGGCGCGCAGGGCAGAAAAGACCGCTTTGCTTATTCCCTGACCGTGGTACACTTCCGGAAAGTCGTGAATAGACAAAAAATCGGATCACCTGAAAATAGCCGTCCTGTAATTCCGTTACGTTTTTATAAGTTTGATTGTAATTGCATGTGGTTAAAGTTTCATTATGAAAAAGATGAGTGATTTACTAATAGCGTGATAATAGTATGCGTTTTAAGGATTGAAAACATGCATCAGTAAAATGCACGAGAAAATACATATAAGAGATATGTAGATAATGGCGGCGAACAGTTAACTCAGTCACTATAAGCTGGTTAACAGTATTCACAATGCGTGGCAGATTTTTGCTTCATCGGAATGTATACTTAATTGCATACCTGAAGTATGTAAAAAAGAGGTGAATCATGAAGCAGCGAATTACAGTGACAGTGGACAGCGACAGCTATCAGCTGCTCAAGGCATACGACGTGAATATCTCCGGTCTGGTCAGTACGACCATGCAGAACGAAGCCCGCCGTCTGCGAGCCGAACGCTGGCAGGAAGAAAATCGGGAAGGTATGGCTGAGGTGGCCAGCTTTATAGAGGCTAACGGATCGTTTGCTGACGACAACAGGAACTGGTGATATGCAGTTTAAGGTTTACACCTGTAAAAGGGAGAGTCGCTACCGGCTGTTTGTGGACGTGCAGAGCGACATCATTGACACCCCCGGACGGCGGATGGCTGTCCCGCTGGTCAGCGCCCGTCTGCTGTCGGAAAAGGTTCCCCGCGATCTTTACCCGGTGATGCATATCGGGGATGAGCCTTACCGCCTGCTGACCACGGATATGACCAGTGTGCCGGCCACCGTCATCGGGGAAGAGGTGGCCGATCTCAGCCTCCGGGAGAACGATATCAAAAACGCCATTAACCTGATGTTCCGGGGGATCTGATATGCGTGTCAGCGAACAGGTGCTGCTCAGTAGTCTACGTCAGGGCGGCTGTGTGCGGAGTTTCTGGCGCCGCTCCGCCAGACTGGCGGGTACGCCCTCTCCGATCGTTCCGGACGGGCTTGTGCTGGAAACCCCCGGTGAACGCGGGGATACCCCACTCTGTCATGTGGATTTTGCGGTGGTACAGAAGTGGCTGGTCTGCGAGGAAACCTGGACACAGACCCTCGGGGGAACGGAGTTCGGCGGGACGGTCTGGCGACTGCGTACTGACAGGGAGAACACCACCTCATGACACGGTCACGCATCTGTCCGGATACTGAATCCACCGGTCTCAGTCCGGCATCGGATGCCCTGCCGGTCAGGGAGACGACAGAACAGTTTGCACAGGTCTTTTTCGGAAAATCCGTGTCCCTGCTGACGCCGGAAGAGCGGTTCACGACGGTGTACGCCGGCTCCCGGGATATACCTGCGGATTTGCATCCGGCGAGCTGGTTTCCGGCCGACACCTGGTTTCGTAACGAACTTCGCGCCTGCGCGGCCTATGTCGGACGTCGTCAGGGCTGGCCACTGTATCACGCTTCAGAAGCGGAACGGCTGCGCGCACTCTATCCGCTACGGCTCGCCACGCCCGCGACCGATCCGGGAAAACAATTGCTGACCCGTACGGCGCTGCTGAAAGCGGGTTACTCACGTGCCACGATTGCGGCCATGACACCGGTGGCCGAACGGCAGAACCGTCACAGCGGCGACTGGTATCCTTTATACAGGGTTCAGACTGAAACCAGAGATGACTCCGGGGAAAAAACATGATGTCCCGGAATATTTCACTTAACGGAGAGAGGACATGAGTCAGCCACCGTTACCTGCTGTCTGTACGCAGGCAGCGTCCGCCCTGCTGCCGGTGGCCATTGATTACCCGGCGGCCCTCGCACTGCGCCAGATGGCAATGCAGCATGACGACTACCCGAAATATCTGCTGGCACCGGAGGTAAGTGCCCTGCTCCACTACGTCCCTGATCTGCATCGCAGGATGCTGCTGGCCACTCTATGGAATACCGGCGCACGGATTAACGAGGCGCTGGCCCTGACACGGGGAGACTTTTCGCTGGCACCACCTTATCCGTTTGTGCAGCTGGCCACTCTGAAACAGCGGGCGGAAAAGGCGGCCAGAACGGCAGGACGGATGCCGTCCGGCAGCCAGCCCCACCGCCTGGTGCCGCTTTCTGATAACCAGTATGTCAGCGAACTGCAGATGATGGTGGCCACGCTGAAAATCCCGCTGGAGCGTCGTAACAGACGTACCGGCAGAACGGAAAAGGCGCGCCTCTGGGAGATCACCGACCGGACGGTCCGTACCTGGATTGGGGAGGCGGTTGAGGCCGCAGCGGCTGACGACGTGACGTTCTCAGTCCCGGTGACACCCCATACATTCCGCCACTCCTATGCGATGCACATGCTGTACGCCGGCATACCGCTGAAGGTGCTGCAGGCGCTGATGGGACACAAATCGGTGAGCTCGACGGAAGTGTACACGAAAGTGTTTGCGCTTGATGTTGCCGCACGACACCGGGTGCAGTTTCAGATGCCGGGTGCTGATGCAGTGGCTATGCTCAAAGGAGGTTCATAGAGACGTGTATGCATTTTTCAGCCTTTCGCCTGCAACAGGCCATCCGGAACCGGGAGTTTACGCCGTTTTATCAGCCCATTGTCTGCGCCACAGGAGGGGAGGTGGTGGGCTGCGAAATGCTGGCCCGCTGGCTGCATCCGCAGAAGGGCCTGCTGAGCGCCGGGAACTTTATTCCCGCCATTGAAGCCACCGGCCTCGGCGGAGCGCTGCTGCGCGGACTGGCCGACGAGGTCTGCGGGGACGGGCAGGACCTTGCCCGCAGTGCCGGCCGCAGGCTGATGATGACGCTGAATCTCAGCCTGAGCCTGGTTATGACGCCGCTTTTCCGTCCGCACCTGCTGGCCCTCAGCATCCGGCTGGAGCAGGCCGGCATGACCCCCGTCTTTGAAATCACCGAGCGGGAAGATATCCGCGCCTTTCCTCAGGCGGCGGTATTCCGCCAGCTTGCCGCCGGGGGGCTGCGGTTCGCCGTGGACGACTTCGGCACCGGTCATGCCGGTCCCGCCAGCACGGTGGCTGATCGGATGATTGCGCGCACCGTCAGTCTGGCCCGGTGCCAGGGGGCCCGGGTCATTGCCGAAGGTATCGAGACCCCGGCGCAGGCGGCGCGCCTGCGGGACGCGGGGGGCGATTACCTGCAGGGCTGGCACTGCGGCGCCCCGATGCCCTTCGGGCTGTTTCATTTCCGGCTGACGCAAAAAAGCCAGCCGGCCTTTGGTTAAGTTATGCGCACAGGAGTCATTTCTATGAACCAGCCGTTGTTATTCCGGACCGTTGCCGGCAGGCAGAGCAACCATGAAGGGTTTTACATGCCCCCGGGCATCCGCCATCTGGGCACCCTGTCCCTGTACCGGGCCGTGGCCTGGTGGGGGCTGTTTCTGGGCCGGGAGTTTACCCGCGATGACGTCAGCGAGGCGTTCAGCATTGAGCCCCGCCGTGCCAGCGGTATCCTCAATTACATCTGTAACCGTCACAATGACGACGACATTTGCTTTGATTCCCGCCTGCACCCCGTGCGGGGAGGCCGCGCCCAGCTCGTGGTGCGTATCCGGGCAGTGGAATCCCGCCCGGACACCATCCGCCGGCAGCGGACAGACCGGCCGGGCGGGAAGGTGAGTGACCGGCAGTATGACCGCCAGATGGCGCACTGGCTGCTGTCCCGCCCGGCCGGCGGTGATACGGCAAAACTAGCCGCCTGGCAGGCAGCCTGCCCGGTCCGGGAGGCATCATGCTGATTATCGTCAGTGACTGTCAGTTTACCCGCCTGGCGCTGACGCGCCTGCTCGCACATCTGGACCCCGTGAACATGAGTGTTGCCCGGTGGTTACAGACCGCGCCGCCGGCAGGCAGCCATGTGCTGCTGGCGGCCTCTCCCGGCATGCTGGCATCGCTGGTCCCGGCCTGCCATCACGCCAGGACATCACTGTCCCTGAAACTGGCGCTGCTGGGCTCAGGAGGACAGGCTGTCTTCCTGAACACCCTCGGTCTCAGGCCGGACTGCCTGCTGCCGCGCACCGCCTCCGCGACTCAGCTGAAGGCCGCGGTCAGCAGCTGGCTGCGCCGTGCGCGGGGCTGGCGGCAGGCGACGACGGAGAGTCTCTCCCTGCGCGAGCGACAGGCGCTGTGTGCCACGCTCGCCGGCCTCTCCGCGCGCACGGCGCCCGGCTCGGCATCAGCCCCAAAACCTTTTACGGCCATCGCCGCAGCGCGCTGAACCGCCTGGAGCTGCTGGCCAATCCGGTGATCGGCCTGCCTGACCCTGCGGCGCACTACAGCATGATGCTCCACCCGGGGTCGCCGCCCTTTTTCAGCAGCCGGACGACCGGCGCCGGTAGCCACAACGTTTCTGCACATCACCCCGTGCACCTTCCGGTAACACACCGTTCTCATTATACGGACATGACACTATGAAATTATCCTCCTGTACTCCCCGGCGTGGACGGGGTGTACCTGGGCCACATTGTGGCTGCAGGCCACCACACCGCTGGTTTTAACGCTCACGCCGGCCATGACGGCCCGGGCGGACATCGCGTCCCGGATCGGGCAGAGCCCGTTCTCTGCCGACCGGGATGCCGCCCTCGCCGGGATCCGGACCGTGCCTTATACCCTGAAAAAGGGGGAGACGGTGGCGCAGGCGCACGGCCTGACCGTCCCACAGCTGAAAAAACTGAACGGGCTCCGCACTTTCGCCCGCGGCTTTGACCACCTGCAGGCCGGCGACGAGCTTGACGTGCCGGCGGTCCCGCTGACCGGCGGGAAAGGTGACAATAACCGCCATGACGCCCGCGGTCCGTTTGCTGCTGACCGGGAAAATGAGGACGCGCAGGCGCAGCAGATGGCCGGCATGGCCTCACAGGCCGGCAGCTTCCTCGCCAGCCATCCGGACGGTCAGGCCGCCGCCGGGATGGTTACCGTCACTTCCGGCCGTCTGACATGCTCGGGGCGAACATCTTCCTCGACTATGACCTCTCCCGCGACCACGCCCGCGCCGGCTTCGGCGGCGAATACTGGCGCGACTTCCTTAAGCTTTCCGCCAACGCCTATGTCGGCCTGACCGGCTGGAAAACCTCCCCGGATGTGGAGGACTACGAAGAGCGTCCGGCCAGCGGCTGGGACCTGCGTGCTGAAGGCTACCTGCCGTCGTACCCGCAGCTCGGGGCGAAGATGGTGTATGAGCAGTATTACGGAAATGAAGTGGGCCTGTTCGGGAAGGATGAGCGGCAGAAGAACCCGCACGCCCTGACCGCCGGGGTCAGCTGGACTCCGGTGCCGCTGCTGAAGCTCAGCGCGGAGCAGCGCGCCGGCAAGGCCGGGGAGCATGACACCCGCTTCGGGGCAGAAGCGAGTTACCGCATTGGTGACAGCCTGCGCAGCCAGCTGGATCCGGATGCCGTGGGCGCCCTGCGCAGCCTGGCGGGCAGCCGCTACGACCTGACTGACCGTAACAATGACATTATCCTCGAGTACCGTAAGCAGGAGGTGACGTGCCAGTAATTTCACGATGCAATTGTGCTTCAATCACCGGGATTTTCGGGATTCTGACCGCACCATCCAGCACTTTTACCCCAACAGCTTGCCGTGTTTGCGCTTGAACATAGGGAAGCGGGCTTTTAGCTTCGGATTGAAGCAGTTGGAAAAGGCAACATCGAGATTGATCACCGCCTGTTGCAACGCAATAGAGTCATATTCCTTTAGCCATGCGTATTTACGGAATTTACGGAATTTTTTCGCTACAGCCAGAAGCGGTTTAATGTCTTTACGCGGGGTTAAACTTACGCCGTGTCGTTGATAAGCGTGTTTCTTGATATGCAGAGATTTGCTGTACACAAAACGGACTGCACCGAACTGGGCGTTAAGGTGCTCCGCCTGTTCCGGTGTCGGATATATGCATACTTTCGTGGCTCTTAACATATTCAGCGCTCATTAATATATTGTATTTATTTTAACATGTTAAGTGAAAAATTCAATTGAGTAATCACCACGAATCACTGGAAGGCTTTCTTCGTAAACGGCATAGTGTAAGTAAGCTGGTTGTGCATTTAATCTTTACGACAAAATACCGCTGCAAGCTGTTTGACGGGCAGATTATCGCTCAGTTACGTGATGCTTTTGGTTCGGCTGCGGCAAAGTTGGAGTGCGAAATTATCGAGATGGATGGTGAACAAGATCACGTCCATCTGCTGATAGCGTATCCGCTAAAACTGGGGGTCAGCGTGATGGTAAATAATTTAAAGTCGGTATCGTCGCGGCTTCTCCGTCAGCAGAATACCCACTTGCGGATGCAGAGCAAAACCGGGCTGCTGTGGTCTCGTTCTTACTTTGCCTGTAGCGCCGGTGGTGCCACGATAGAAACGCTTAAAGCATACGTGCTCAGACAGAATACGCCGGAGTAGCCTGCCCTAAAGCCCTTCGGGCTTTTCGCCTTATATCCCCGCCCGCATTGGGCGAGGGTTTACAGCGGATCTTGCTAAGGCCCTCTATTAACTTACCATTCATAAAATGAATATTTAAAAAAGTTATCAATCGTGTTTTTCATCATAAGCCCTGACATAAAATTCCCCTGATGATGAGAAGTGTTTTTTTATTTCTTGTAAGCTAGGAAGTATGTTGGATGTTTTCCAAGAATCAATGAATTGTACATATGGTTTTTTATCATATTCACAGATAACCACAGCGTTGAAATCATGTCCACATTCGCCAATTATTGGAACTATGTAGTTCTCTGCGCTAATGATAAAAGAACTTTCCCTCTTAATGTCATAACGGTTTAATATTTCTTTTTCCACCTCATCGATGGAATTTAAACAATATGATTGGTTAAGCTCATGACCAAAAATGATTTTATCAACAATGGCGCTGTCTAATCCCACTGTAGGAGAGGCAGTGTTCTTCGAACTTAATATATCCTGTCGGTGATGTATGTTATAATGTAAACACGCTGATAATAAAACGCAGTTCCCAGAGTAATGGACGTATGTATTATTTACATATCTAGCCATTTGTTTTAAATTATCTCGACTCAAATTTTGTGGATACAAAATTCTCTCTTTTGATTCAATACAAAGCGCATCTTTAATTCTCTTGACTTCATTTGAATCATTATTATTGATATTTTTTGAATTTATACGTGATATTATATCTTGGGATGACGCACTACCAGAAACTCTCATAGTTACACTACCTCAATAAAATGCATATTACAAAACATTAAATATGATATTTTTTCAAAAAACGCTCTTGCTTATGTAATTTTCACCATTACAGTGCGGACATATCAATATGCATGAGCGTTATTCCTTTACGGTGCCGGAATTCGTCAGTAAGGGGGGAGCCTTCAATGAAAATTTGTAATTTATTGATTAATAAATTAATGAGCATTTAAAATAGCTGTTTAACGGCGTTTACTGTTCCGTTGCTCCCCAAACCCATACTTACTCTGTCATCAAACGATAAAACGGTTCCTCACGTAAAGCCTGTCTCTGCATTTCACCACCATCACGCCCACTTCGTAGTTCATTACGATAACTGAGATATTTCCAATTTTCAGGATGAACGTCTGACTCAGGACACTGTCCTGAAATAACCCCATTTTCGGATAGTCTGGATTCCAGACACTCTATAAATTGCCGTGTCTTGTGGAGAAACGACGCACTGTACTGCGAATTTTCCTGGTCTGGTTTTATATACAACGTGAACTGAGCGCCCAGGCTAACACGGGCTTGTTGAACGACCTTCTCCATATCGGTCACTTTCCACTTATCTACCGGACTGTCCTCTGAAAACAGCAATCCGGACAGCGCTTGAAATGCTTGTGGCACCATATCCCTGAGCACACTGATGTGGAACTTGTCACCGGCAAATTTGCCCTGAGACTGAGGTGATTCTCGACGAGCATGGATGAAAACATCGTAACCATGGTTATTCAGCTGAAAACCTTGGCTCATAGCAAAGAAACCACTCTGGCGCATCCCTGAATAGTCAGGCACATCCAGCGCCTCTTTAAAGTGGGATACCGGCATCTTCCGCATTTGGTTGTGCAAGGAGTTGAAATTATTTTTCAGGTGCTTATTTGTAGATGGTATTTCCGCCCCATCATAAGCAGCTACAATATTCAAAGGAGGGATGTTTAGATTTAGATTAGGCCTATTTATGGGCATGGGAAATCTCCTTTGCGATATGGATATATCGCCATATTATTAGATATAAATTCTCAGTTTTTTTTAATAAAACGATTAGTTATCCAGAAAACCTCATTTTTTATCAGGCGAAAAAATGATATTTCGGTCCGTTCCGAGCAGAAAGTTAAAGAAGGGTAATGGCAAAAGTTTAGATGCACTACTTTGCGGGCCTAGGGTGACGGAAAAATCTGGGGTTCCGGAGTATAACCCCTTATAGAGCTAGGCCGCTCATACCACTTCTGGAATAGATTCTTAGTATCTATGAGTTGAGTACCCTCATGTTTATTATTCTTTTTATCCTGTTTGTGTCAGCAGTTGCATCATCACTTAATCTCAGCTTACTAAGCTGGCTTGCAAAGTCTTGGGATCCACAATTTACAATGCTTTCGATTTTGAGTTTAGTATTTGGAGGGAAAAGCATCTCTGCCTCTCCCTTAAAATGTGCAACATCTCCGAGTATTCTACCTTTATGTCCTTTTTCTAGGTATATGTTGAGAATAGTGTCATTTATCCATGCCTTATCTGGCGATGTACTCATAAAAGCTTTATCTATTATTATATTACCTATAGTAGTGTATTCCTTCAGCACATCCGATAATGCGGGCTTATCAAGCTTCAGGCCCCGGTATACGACTCTGTGATCTGTTTCGGGAAGTGAACTTAATCCCTCCGCAATATCATTTATATAAACTGACATGGCATTTTTAAACTCCTCATCACTGGGTTCATTTGTGGAAAGATAGTCTCTGGAGAGCAGAGTTTCTTTTGCCTGTGTTTCAGGATAATCATCCCCACGTAAATATTTATTAATCACACTGTACCCTTGAGCTGAATAGTACCTCAGAGCTTGAATCTGCTTTGATTCCTCTACAATCGCCCATTTTGATTTTGGTCGAGATGAATTACCTCCCATCATCGGAGGAGGCGGTGGCGGTGGCATCATATTGTTGACAGGAGCTCTTCTATAACCGTCGCCTTCATAGGCCAGCGTCCGAGCAGCGCAAAGCTGTGTCAGTATCGGATTTTCGTCATACTCCAGCAGCAGACGGGAAACCAGCGTATCGGCTTCACCCAGTTCATCAGGAAAGTGGTGGAACATCAGGACTTGGCGGCACAGGCGATGGAGGCGGATCTCAAAGCCGTAGTTATACAGGGAGAAGGGATCCTGGCGGGCGAGCCAGCTGTTCTGAGCAGTGAATGCAGGCGGTACCTGTGGATCTACACCACGTTCGCCGTAGTCAAACACTAGGGTGAACAGCCACTGTACCGCGGGTGTGGCGCTAGTCCAGAGGTACAGATCGGCGGCGGGGGTCGCGTTGCCATACTGTACCTTGCTGAGATAGCGCATGGCGCTGCGATCGCGTCCGGCCTCGTTCCCATTGAGGTCCACATTGTCACCGTTCTCCGCCAGGTAGGAGTAATAGATATGCTCGCCGGCAGGGGTCACCGACTCCTCAACCAGCCATTGCGCCGTATGAGAGGCGGCCTGCGGATCGCTGAGGCGTGCTGCGGCGGTTTTCCCCAGCAGGTGCAGGATGCCGTTACTGTCATGCAGTAACCAGAAATCATCGCCGTTGCTGTTGCCCACCCAGTACTCCAGGCGATAAAAACTGCTCTCCGTGCGGGGCTGATAGCGGGTCACCGTGTAGCTTTGCGGGAACGATACGTCACCGTACGCGAAGCAGGTGACGGGATTGGGGGCATCACCGGTGCTGAGCGTTTGAACCAGCACTTCTCCGTCCGGCCCCAGAAACTCATCGCTGTCGTTATACTGCGGCACGCCATGGCTGGTGCGGCGGGCAATGCTCATTGTCGCGCAGGACCAGCCCACGCCGAAGGGGCCATTGCCGCCACCGCTGCTGTAGTGCAGCGCCAGCGCAGGCGCAAAGCCGCGTTCGGCGCTGATGGGCAGAGGCAGCGTTATACTGGCTAGGCCGTCAGGGCCTGACTGACTCAGCGCCTTGCCCCCTTTTGGCAGGAAAGGGGGAGTGATCAGCGCTAAAGTGGCAGATGAAAAACCATTTAGTATCAACATACACTATCTCCTGAAACTGGCCGTCTGACGATGGCCAGGTATATTTTCTGCTTACAGCGTCTGCTCTACGGCCTGTTCAAAAGTGCTGCCGCCGTACAGCGCGGTAGAATGCACCTGAACAATGACGTCGCTCAGATTCTGCAGAATGGTCTGCTGCTCACTACTCTGGTAGCGCGGGAAGCTAAACTGCCGGCTGGCACGCAGAGTACCCGCAATCAACTGTTCCACCTGGGGGAACGGTAATCGCTAACTGTCGGGCAAAGGTATTCAGTGCTTCAAATGGCGTATAGTCGGCGGTTTTCAGCCCCAGATTGGTCTGGTAAAAAGAGGTCAGGTCAGTGGCGGTACTGTTGTCCGGCTCGGTCGGCAGTGTCTGCTGCTCTGGTGACAGCCGGCTGGCGAGCTCCATGGCATAGTTACTGTTATCGCCGGTCAGCGAGTTGCTCAGGAACCACGGCCAGTCAATGCTGCTCTCGCTGATAATATCTTCCAGCGACACATCGGTATTCAGCAGAGATAACTCCACCTGGTCGTGTGGAAAATGATACGGCAGCAGGGTCGGTATTTGCTGGTTAATGGCATCATTAACCACCATCAGGGTGGCCAGGTCCGGCCGACGCTCTGCCTGTCCCTGAATACCGCCGACAGCGGAACTGCTCAGGTTCGTGCCATTGTCCAGTGTCTGCTGCAAGGTCCCCCGAACTCTGCGGGTCAATTGATTTTCTCGGAACATGCAGCGGATATACTGCGCCTGGCCCATCGCCAGGTCCCAGGCTTTACCTCCGCGGGAGCCCGGCCATGACATATTGGCGTTAATAAACTGTTTACGGGTCTGACGGACAATATCAAACACGGAATAATAATTATATTTTGCAAAATTCCCTGCCGGGACCCGGATGGCGGTTTCGACCTGTGAAAGTGCCGGACTGGTGGTCTGATTCATATTCATAAATAATGATGACTCCTGAAAATAAACAGAATGAAATCCTGAAGACTGATAATGTCTGCAGGGGAATTATTTTGTATTGCCAGAAAATGAGTGGCTTATATTGAGTTTATTTATGTGCTATTTTTCTGCTGTGCGGAATCGCGGTTCCCGGTGTGCAAAGATGGCACAACAAATTAACTCAGGAATAAACAACGTTCAGCGCTCCGGCGTCGGGTCAGGCCGGGAACAACCTGACCGCTGGCGTGGTCCCATTTCAGGAATTCATTCGCTGCGCCGTCATAGTCACCGTTATTCAGTTTCTTCAGTAAAGTGGCGTGAGCCAGCGCGTTAATGCCCATGTTTTAGGTAATCCACCAGAGCATCAAACTGATTCTGTGTCAGATTGACGGCGACCAGCCGGTTTACTCCATGCTCCGCGGTGAACTACCGCTATGGAGGATGGGGATTGCTGACAATCTGAATCTGGCAAATGCCGTGAATACAGGTGTTGCGGCCCTTACGCTGCATAAGGTCAGAAGGTGGACTGTTTCAGTTCCTGCTGTATCAGTTTTATAGCTTTACGATAATCTGGTGTCTCCCGTTTCTTGGTCGGGTAATACAAGGAGGTACAGAGCGCTACGCCTTTGATGTGCAGTGCGTGATCTGTTGATAATCCCAGAGCCCGACAGACTCTGACGGGGATGAGTAACATCGCCAGCCCTTGTTGTAACCGGTACAGTGAACTGAACAAATCGACGTTATCAAAACTGAATGCAGGGTTGGTAATACCTAGTGTCTGTTTAAAAAAATGGTATATGGTGTCCAGATTAAAATTTTTAGCCCCCTCATGAAAAAGTACAGGTGTTCCGGCCAGCCTGTTGATATCAGGTTTGCCGCAGAGAAAGAATTTTTTAGGAATAAATAACATGACCCCACCCTCCACTGATGTCCGGCAGACAAGCGATTCCCGATGAAAATAATTTCTGGCAGAAATAACAATGCAGTTGTTTGTCTGACACAGTTCTTCTATTATTTGGCTGTTAACGGCTCTCCCCATTATATTTGTTTTTTGGCCGGAAATGGTCAGTGCTGAAATGATCAGATTTTTTAAACTTTCCGGATAAATTTCGTCAAATATTATTTCTAGTTGTTTCGTTTTACCCGTAGGTCCGATTTCCTGCTCCAGTGCATGTAAGAAAATATAATGGGATTTTACTTTTCGATAAATAGTTTGTGCAAATTCGGTTGGGATAAGAGTGCCATTCTTCCGTATAAAGAGTCTTTGTTTCAGCTCTCTTTCCAGGTCTGAAATAACCCTGCTCAGCGGGGTTCGGGTGATATACAGTACTGATGTTGCGATACTGAAGGAACCTGTTTCCATCAGTGTTATGAAAATTTTTAATTTTTTATTAATCAAGAAATCCATAATATCTCCTTTTTTTTTCAGAATAATCCTGAAAAAATGTTTTGATGTGCAAAAACAGGATGGCGGTGACCTGTTTTTGCACAGACTGATTAGTTCTTACTAATCATGGTGTTACTGGATAGGATTATGGGCGATAGATTTTATGCATACCCTGACTTTATTTCTGAGTGGATTTAATTGACCTGTTATGATGTATAGCTGGATAACAACGATGTATACCCATGATCAATGAAGATGCTTGGTTTCAAAAATAATCAGGATCATGCTGATGGCTATGAATGTTGAGTTGACCGCAGAACAAAAAATCGCTCTTGAAGCATTACAACGAAAAAGTCGCGATCCCATAAATGAACAGAACCGATGTACGACCGGGCCGGAATTAAACGGGAGGCGTTATTAGGCCTGGCGCACTACAGGACAGAATGCAGAGCCTTTTTATAGGTTCAGTCGAACGAAAACTCACGCCAGGCGAGAAAGGTTGTCTGAAAAATCGATTAGTGTGCACTAAATAGCTTCGCAAAATAGTAGATCACTGAAAGGGAACTCAGCCCGGATTGTGCGATCTGATCAATCGCCAAACATCACAAATCACCAACCGGACTGAGCGATGCCGATCATAGCAGCAATTCCTGATGAAGAACGACAACTGATGCGCAAAGAGGCCCAACAAACCTACGATAAAAACCATGCGCGACGGCTTATCGCCATGCTGATGCTGCATCAGGGAATGACCGTCACTGACGTTGCCAGATTACTCTGTGCCGCCCGTTCATCCGTTGGTCGATGGATAAACTGGTTTACTTTACATGGTGTTGAAGGACTAAAAAGCCTCAGACCCGGACGTGCTCCACGCTGGCCGGTCGCTGATATCCTTCAGCTCTTGCCACTATTGGTACAGCGTTCCCCGAAGGATTTTGGCTGGCTGCGCTCACGCTGGAGCACGGAGCTTCTGGTACTCGTCATCAACCGACTTTTTGATGTGACGCTGCACCGCTCCACCCTGCACCGATATCTGAGGCAGGCAGATATGGTCTGGCGCAGGGCAGCGCCAACGCTGAAAATCAAAGATCCGCACTATGAAGAAAAACGGCTTGTCATTGATCAGGCGCTGGCTCAGGAGCAGACTGCACATCCTGTGTTTTATCAGGATGAAGTCGACATCGACCTGAACCCAAAAATTGGCGCTGACTGGATGCCCAAAGGGCAACAGAAACGCATCGCCACGCCGGGACAGAACCAGAAGCATTATCTGGCAGGCGCACTGCATTCAGGTACGGGACGGGTTCACTACGTCAGTGGCAGCAGCAAGAGTTCTGATTTATTTATCAGTCTGTTAGAAACGTTACGCCGTACATACAGGCGGGCGAAAACCATCACACTGGTGGCGGATAACTACATCATCCATAAAAGCCGCAAAGTGGAACGCTGGCTGGAAGAAAACCCGAAGTTCCGGTTGCTGTTCCTGCCGATGTATTCGCCGTGGCTGAATCCGATAGAGCGACAGTGGTTGTCGTTACACGAAACCATAACGAGAAATCATCAGTGTCGGTACATGTGGCAGTTACTGAAACAGGTAGCACAATTTATGAATGCCGCTTCACTGTTTCCCGGCAATCAACAGGGTCTGGCTAAAGTGGAGCGGTAATATGCGAAGCTATTTGTAGCGGCTCGCAATCGAAATCCCCCCGACTCGCAATCAGCGCCAATTTTGGCTCACATTAACTGCAAATGAAAAACGCCACCGGCTCACATTAGGTGATAATGGGCTCGCATTTATCCTGCCCGGCTCGCAATCCATTCCACCGGGCTCACAATAACTGCAAATCAACATCGTCATATTGGCAGACCGACCGCCAGCATTCTGTCGCGTAGTTCGGCCGTGCGGGCAGGGTCTAACTGATTATTAAATAATGCCCTGATTTCAGCTGGTTTTGCATCGAACTGCTCCACCATATCCTTCAGCCGGTAACCATGTCGCGTGAGCGTCGGCTCCAGGTCATCCAGCTGACGTGACAGCACGGATTCAACCAGAGTGGCAGTAATCGGTTTTTCGCCCGTCTGGTATCCTGCTTCCATCGCCAGCGTCAGGTGCAACTGGACCTGCAGCGGTGTTCGCAGTTTCATCGCCAGCAGGTCAACGGCTTCGGTCGTTAGAATATCTTCCGGCTTACCCTTACCGGTGCTGGTCTTCAGCAGCCACTGGATATATTCACGCTGACTGCCGGTGATCCCGTCCAGTGTAAAAATATCGGTACGATAGCCAATTTCCTCCATCGTCGGACGACGCAGGTCATTACGCAGTTTTGGGTGACCGGCCAGAACGACGGACAGCCTACCACCGCCGTCTTCAACCACTTCCATCAGCCGTTTGAGCCCCGTTAGTGTATTACCGTTCAGGTCATGGGCTTCATCAACAAACAGCGCCACCGGGCGTTTGCCTTTTTTGACCAGTTCCTGCAGCTCACGCTCGCGGCGTTCACCTTGTTTGTGGATCTGCACCTGTTTATCCTGTGCCAGGTCATAAAACAGGGCATTAATCAGCGTGGCGAGCCGGACACTCTGTTTGTCCACCGACAGGGAGCGGGCGACAATGATTTTATTTTCATCCAGCAGTTGCTGCTGCAGGCGTCGCAGAGTGACGGTTTTACCGCTTCCCACCACGCCACAGACCGCTATCAGTCGTCCTTCGCGTATCGCACCCTTAATGTCTTTCATCAGCTGCTTATGGTGGGCAGTTTCATAATACCCGGCCTGTTCAATAGACTGCGTCAGTCCATAATGCTCCATCACTTCAACCCGCATGGTCCTCTCCTGATTGTCTGCTACGAAAATAGTCTCTGATGCGGGCAAGTACTTCACTACGGTTAAGCGTCTCAGTCAGAATACTGTCGATAAACGCCCGGTCTTCATCCGACATTCTGGCCAGCGGTATGGCCAGATCGTCGGCAATTGCCAGTTTTGCCGCAATAACGGTGGGAAAGTGGTATTCAAATTTTCGGGTATCAAAGGGCTGATGTGGCAACGCATCAATGCGCTGCTGAGTGTCATCACTGACCACGCGGAGATCGCTGCCGGACAATGCGCTGATGGGGATGTTCAGCTGCCTGGCCAGAGCATGGATACGATCGGCCCGTTCAGCCGCTTTACCGCGTCTGAACGTCCGGTAACGGTGCAGCGGCACAGGCCCCGACACCGGATAATAAGGCCCCCATGTTTCACCGGTAAACT
Source organism: Salmonella sp. SAL-020 (assembly GCF_017372215.1). NCBI lineage: Bacteria > Pseudomonadati > Pseudomonadota > Gammaproteobacteria > Enterobacterales > Enterobacteriaceae > Salmonella > Salmonella sp. SAL-020. The sequence goes on along the minus strand of NZ_CP071691.1, from coordinate 46,398 downwards.
CCACATACATCTCTTCGTCAAACAGCCCCCACAGCAGAATGACGGTTTCACCCGCCATATCCGGTTCAACTTCCCATGCGGTGCCGTCTATCGTTATCCGCGCATCAACACCCACCTTGCGGGATTCCGGCTCCCGGGCGAACCGACAGTATTGTTCCCAGCTGCACATATCCCTCACACCTTCCTGGCCGATATTTGCCAGCCAGTCCTCCAGTCGGGAGTGTTTCTCGCTGCGGTGACGCTGCGCGTTATAACGGCTCAGATAGTTCCAGAGCCATTCGTTGGCCTGCAGCTCCGTTTCCGGTTTATGGAAATGGTACAGAGTTTCATGTGCCTCCTTGACGGTCCGGAAAGGACGTTCAACTTTACCTTTGGACCGTGCCGTCGTCCGGGGGCCGTCCTTGCCTGCCGGCGTATGCGTCAGCCAGTCAACCTTCAGGGACTGCATCACATTCTGGAATACATGGTTTTTGGCCACCGGTCCATTATCGAGGTACAGCAATTTCGGGCGGCCCTGAAAAGGAAAATCAGACCTGGTTTTTGGGGCCATGGCGTTAAAGAGAAAACGCAGCGCAGATTCCGCATCCTCACCGTACACACACCGGTATTCCTGGTATGCGACACCGCTCCGGTCATCCACTACGCTGAAGAGCATCAGCGTGGGTTCGCCCCGGGCAGGATCTACCCAGTCAGGCCGCTCAATATGTTTGAGATCGGATGGCGACATATCAAACTGCCAACAGTCATTGCTGTTTTCAGCCTGAAATCTTACCGCCGGAGGCTCCCGTAACAGGCGGGGCTGGTCGAGACGCCAGCGGGAAAGCCAGCGATTGACGGTCTGCTTACGAAGTAAGCCTTTGGGACTTTTAATCAATCCCTGGACCGTCTCCACGCCATGCTCTTCCAGCAGCTGTATTGCCCGTCCGGTCGACAGATGGCGGCCGGATTTATTTGTGGTTCGTAATTTCAGTGCAGCAATCAGTTCGCAGTAATGCTCCAGCTCGGACGGTGGCAGTATCCGGGGTTGACCATGATCACTGCGGTGGGCCGTTCGCGGTTTCAAAACAAGGTGAAGAGCGCGATAAACCGTCGTGACTGAAATACCATACAGCTGGGCGGTAGCGGCAATCTGATTGGCACGTTCAGGGCTTTTTGGCGGCAGGCGATCGAGCCGTTGCCGTAGTTGCAACAGGGAGTCAGACGGAATCGCGCTACGCCGGCTGCTCATAATTTTCCAGCGCCCGGTAGACTGACGCCCTCCCAATCCCGAGCTGGCGGGCGATGGCTGTGGCTCCCATCTTCTCAATGGTATACAGACGATATACCTCAGCAGGATCTATGGACGGTTTCCTTCCCCGGTATACGCCCCTGGCTTTCGCCGCGGCAATGCCTTCCATCTGGCGTTCACGTCTCAGATTGGTTTCAAACTCAGCGAAAACACCCAGCATATCGAGGAAGGCTTTGCCTGCAGCTGAACGCGTGTCCACTGGCTGTTCTGTTGCCCTGAGCGTTACGCCCTGTTGATTCAGGGCATACACAATGTCCTGCAGGTCCTTAATGCTGCGGGCCAGGCGATCCACGCGTGTCACCATCAACGTATCACCAGGGCGCAGGAACTCCAGCAGCAGCTGCAACTCGCTCCTTCCGGTCCGGCCGCTTCCGCTGGCTTTTTCTGCACGAATAATTTCACAACCAGCAGCGCGGAGAATTTGTGTCTGCAGAGTAAGATCCTGATCGCTGGTTGAAACGCGGGCATAGCCGTAAAGTGCCATAATGGTGAAAACTGTCTCGTTTAACTCTAGATGATGAAAACGTAACACCGGAATGGGATAAAAACAACCCAAATGAGACAGAAAAACTGTCTCACCAGACTGTGCGCTTTGGGTGTACTCAAAAAATACATTTTCATTCCAGAGAAAATTTAATGAGCTCTTAATGTAATGCGAGGCTGACTGTATTCGGACTCGGACTGCTTCAGTTATACTTCGAAAAACTCAACCTTACCGCCAGTAAGGTGATACATACTGCCAACGATTTTAATTTTCTTCTCATCTTCCAGTTGTTTCAGCACCGGGCTGTTTTTGCGGATGTTTTCGATAGTCAGCTCGACATTTTTTCGTGCCACCGCATCGACAAAATCATAATTGCTACCTTTACGCTCACCGCTATACTCCGTTTTTGCAATCGCGGGTTTAATTTCATCCAGCAGCCCCGTCAGGTTACCCAGTTCAGCATTATCAATAGCACAGCGTACTGCGCCACAGCGGGTGTGTCCTATAACCAGCACTACTTTCGCGCCGGCAACTGCACAGGCAAACTCCATGCTGCCCAGCATATCGCGATTACTGATATTACCCGCTACGCGGGAATTAAACGTCTCACCGATCCCCGCATCCAGCACAATTTCCGCCGGCGCACGTGAGTCAATGCAGCTAAGGATCACCGCAGCAGGATACTGACCCGCAATACTGTTGCGCTTCTGTGCCAGGTAATCATGTTTAGCCGGGCGATTTTCCCGGAAGCGCAGGTTACCCTGTTTAAAATGTTCAATGACTGCATCTGGAGTCATACCGTCACGTTCCTCTTTGCTCAGTGATGCGGCGAAAGAGATAGTTGGTACCGATAAGGCCGCCAGCCCGGTGACAGACAAAGCAGATACTGCAAGAGTTTGTTTCAGGATTGCACGTCGTGAAGGTTGTGCTGGTTGGTTTTGTTCCATTATTTGCTCCTATTTACTGAGTTAACTCCAATTGCTGCGATTATACGTAGGTAAACGTTAATCAAACCAAAACGACAATTTTTAACCAGTATGAATAAATATCTGAGACCAGTCGAACTGGAAAATAGAATGCTGGCAGTCGGTTTGCCGATATGACGAAGTTGACTTGCAGTTATTGTGAGCCCGGTGGAATGGATTGCGAGCCGGGCAGGATAAATGCGAGCCCATTGTCACTTAATGTGAGCCGGTGGCATTTTTCATTTGCAGTTAATGTGAGCCGAAATTTGCGCTGATTGCGAGTCGGGGGGATTTCGATTGCGAGCCGCTACAACTAGGAACTCTGTGTGTTCCGAACTTCATAAGTCTGGAGCGTTCATCTCATTCTTTGAGTGTCCGTTTGGTAATTCCGGTTGTCGCGTCACAGTTATGATACGGAGAAATCAGGTGTGGCTCTCAGTCTGGTCTGGCTTGAACGTGGCCATCCCAGAGCCAGTGCTGTTGCTGATGTACTTTCAGCCGCAGGCTTTCCTGATTTCGGGAAGTAGCTCCAGCAACTGGCCAAAGAACCTTCGCAACGTTGAATAAGCCTGATTTATTTTCACTGACTTATGTGATTAATGCTAATGTACGCATACATTAGCATTAATCATGCATTTAATCCCCTGCGCCTTTCTGTCTGTTCTGATTTTTCTGGTAGTCCTGCTTCACTCTCCCGATATTCTTCAGAACTGTCTGCCAGTGGTCCTCTGCCTGCTGCCGGTAGCGTTCGGCAACGGCAGCAATAATGTCAGGATCACTGTCATGGCTGCGGTGCATGCGTCCCTTCTGGCCAAAGATATCAACAATAATATTCTGGCTGCCCTGCCTGTCGAAAAGATGAGCGCACAGGCGCTTTACAACCAGCGGAGTATAGTCCAGCCCGGCCTCATCAGCGATCTGGAAGAAGAAGTACAGCATCTCATACGTTTTGTAGCGCTTGACGGCCGCACTGAGTCTGGCTGCCCGTTGTGGTGCTTCCCAGGTGTCATCCCTGTAGTTACGCAGTTCTGCCTGGTAGTCGGATTCCAGGTCTTCCTCTGTATACCGGTGGTGGCGGAAAAAGTATTCCCTGGCCCGTTTGACGACTGATTCATCCTGCGGCATGTCTGTCTCTGGTTAATGCTAACGTATGCGTACATTAGCATTAACACCAGTACCTGGCAAGGAGAGTGGCGTGCATCGTACCTGTGGTGCATCCCGCCCGGGCTCCGGACATGCTGTGCCAGCAATTCGACCGGCGGTGCGCTGTCCTGGTGCCCTTTTTCGCTACCCTGTCACGTCTTTAATTTGTTTGTTAGTTAGTTTATTTGTTAGTTTGTTTGTGTATAATATAAGCATACCCTTTATGCGGAGACTGACAGATGCGTCCGGCGACATACGAACCAGAACAGATTATTGAAGCAGGGCTGGCCCTGCAGGCTGAAGGACGGAATATCACCGGGTTCGCACTACGTAACCAGGTGGGTGGCGGCAATCCGACACGTCTCCGCCAGATATGGGACGAATACCAGGCTTCACAGAGCACGGTCGTCACTGAACCCGTTGCCGAGCTGCCAGTGGAAGTGGCTGAAGAAGTGAAGGCCGTCTCCGCCGCGCTGTCCGAACGCATCACCCAGCTGGCGACAGAACTGAATGACAAGGCGGTCCGGGCTGCAGAACGCCGGGTTGCGGAAGTCACGCGTGCTGCCGGTGAACAGACCGCACAGGCAGAGCGGGAGCTGGCCGACGCCGCGCAGACAGTCGACGACCTGGAAGAAAAACTGGATGAACTGCAGGACAGATATGACAGTTTGACGCTGGCGCTGGAGTCAGAACGTTCACTGCGTCAGCAGCATGATGTGGAGATGGCCCAGCTGAAAGAGCGTCTTGCGGCCGCTGAAGAGAATACCCGTCAGCGAGAGGAACGGTATCAGGAGCAGAAGACAGTGCTGCAGGATGCGCTTAATGCGGAGCAGGCACAGCACAAAAACACGCGGGAAGACCTGCAGAAACGACTGGAGCAAATTTCTGCCGAAGCTAATGCGCGTACAGAAGAACTGAAGTCTGAACGCGATAAAGTCAATACTCTCCTTGCCCGCCTTGAATCGCAGGAAAATGCGCTGGCCTCAGAACGTCAGCAGCATCTGGCCACCCGCGAAACGCTGCAGCAACGCCTCGAGCAGGCCATCGCTGACACGCAGGCGCGCGCCGGTGAGATTGCACTTGAACGTGACAGAGTCAGCAGCCTCACCGCAAGGCTGGAATCGCAGGAAAAGGCCTCCTCGGAGCAACTGGTGCGTATGGGCAGTGAAATAGCCAGTCTGACAGATCGTTGCACACAGCTGGAAAACCAGCGTGATGATGCCCGTCTGGAGACGATGGGGGAGAAAGAAACGGTCGCGGCACTGCGTGGTGAGGCTGAAGCCCTGAAGCGTCAGAACCAGTCACTGATGGCGGCGCTTTCAGGCAATAAACAGACCGGTGGCCAGAATGCGTGATGATGACAATTCAGACTCCTGTGATGAAGCGCCCCGGGCGGAGGATAAATGCTACACCAAAGGGCGGCTTCGGGATGAGTTCAGGATGAAGCCAGCCCCTGGTGCGGAACCGGTCAGAATGTACAAAAGTCCTTACGGCGGGAAATACGGCGTATGGCGGCTGGCTGACTGCGTCCCGATGCGGGCGAAACGCCCTCAGACAGAAAAACAGCGGCTGGCCAGCACACGTCTGGGCCTGCAGGCCCGGATGAAGAGTGAGCGTGGCAGGTTCGCCATGCTGGCACATACCTGGTTAGCACTGGGCCCCGTCTTCCTCGATACCGAAACGACCGGACTTGATGCCGGCGCGCAGGCGCTGGAAATCGGTCTGGTGAATGCCCGCGGTGAGAGGATATTTGAGACCCGCCTGAAACCCACAGTCGGCATCGATCCGGCAGCAGCTGCAGTACAAATCGTTACGGAACCATATCGCTTTCCGGTGCTGTCAGTCAGGCTGGCCTGAGCTGGATCGGGGTGGCTCATTCCGCCGTCACTGACGCCGTTATGACAGCACAGGTGGTAAACAATATTGCCGGATACTGGCATGAACTCCAGTGTGAAATGAATGATGACGCAGGGAGTGAGCCAGCATAACGCTGCTCTCTGGCTGGTCAGACAGTTGCAGGGATTAATTCAGGAGTCTGAAATGGAGAATATGTTGAAAACTATGCGTGAGCATTTCCCCGTTCGAACAGTGGTGATCGAACAGTCTCTGGATATGTTTGGTGTCAAACGAAATGAGGACGGGACGTTACTCTTCCCCCGTCACTCCGATAAACGTTTTCCCGTTGCACGTATCCGTAAGCGACTGGCGGCTTATGGCTGGCGAGGAGAACGCCTGAATAAGGAGGTGGCGCGAATCGTCGCGGGCCCTGATATCCTCCCTGAGAGGAGGGACTACAGCATTATTTTCCCTTACGGATGGGAGAAGAAGCAGCTGACGCGTGAGATGCGGCGAATGTTTCTCCGTAAGACGGGCTGACGTGTGCTGATTATGCCTGATGAATTACATCATTTTTCTGACTTGCGGGAGAAGCCGTGACATTGACAGAAAAATCAGGTCATCTGGCGTGGTGTGCCCTGGTGGCGCTTGCGCTGGCCAGGCAGGATGGTGGCGTTCTCTCGCCGGCACAGGAAAACCTCTTTCTCACCCGCTGGCTGGCGACTGCGCTGAAGCAACGGCGTTTTTCTCGTGATGTGACGCCCGATATCGAGTGGCTTTTGAAACAGGGACGTCAGATGGGCGTCAGCGCCAAGCTGGCCAGCAAGCTGAATTACCTCTGGCGTTCATGCACCGGTGAGTTGTCCGAGCAGAACGACCTGTTCCGGCTGACGTATGCTCTGGAAACAGCGAAAGATATGCACTGGAACTACCGTCTGCTGAGCGATCGGGAATGGTCCGGCCGGAATGCTGTGGCGCTCAGTGCAGGCGTGAACGGCATTTATCTCTCACAGGCCAAACTCGATGTCGGTTTTAACGACAGCGGCCGACAGATAAATTCGCTGACAGCACGTTTGACAGGGAACGTAGCGGGGGTAATGAAGCTGTTTGATCGCTGTGGCTGGCTGGCAGAGCCTGATGCCTCCCTGCCCCACCAGTATTCGCTGATGGCCGGGCAGGGAGTGCCAGAAAAGGGGGATTAGTGGCGGATCTGCGCCAGGTCGTCTTCAGTCAGACCGGTCATTTTCATGACGGTATTGCGGTCAATGCCGTTCTGGAGCATGGTACGGGCTATTTTCAGAGTCGCTTCGCGCTCCCCTTCTGAACGGCCTTTTTCAATACCACGTTGTTCACCGAGCTGAATCCCCTTCTCGATGCCCTTCTGTTCGAGCTGTTGTGCGATGGTCATAAGTGCGTCTCCGTGTTGCGGCACACGCTGTGCCAGTTCGCGTACAAAGGCTTCGGCGTCGGATGTTTCGCCTGCCTGCACTATATAGTGTACCAGCGATATTACCTGCGATGAAGACAGATATCCGGCCAGCAAAATGGGCGCCAGCCGGTCAACCAGTTCTGCCAGGTCCCGCTGATGAATATGTTTCTGCAATAAAGTCAGGGCGGCCATGCTACGGTGGCCGGCGATTTCATCATCCGGAATGACCGTAACGTCTACCAGCGGGAAAGCGCTGCTGTAGAGTTTGCCTGCCAGCGCCGTATCGTCAAATTCGTCCAGCCAGCGGGTGGAGTACGGATACGGGCTGCGTTTCCCCGTATAGAACAGCACTGGTATCACCAGTGGCAATTTTTTATGCCCTGCCTCCAGGTGGCGCTGCATGGCGGCCACCGCATAGCGTATCAGGCGGAAAGCCATATGTTTGTCAGGTGTTGACTGGTGTTCAACCAGGACATGAATATATCCGTCGCCGGCTGTGGTTTTCAGGCTGTAGAGGACGTCGCTGAAATACTGGCGGAGGTCATCCTCAACAAACGAGCCTGATTCCAGTTTCAGTGTACTGAGATCGCAGATGGCACGCAGCTCTGCCGGCAGATGCAGCTCCATAAAATCCCGGGCAATGTCAGGTTGTGTCAGAAACTGCCGGAATGTCGCGTCGTGGGGAGTCGGCGTAGTGTTTTTCTTTTTCATCAGTCCATGCTCTGAAAAATGACCCGGTCATAGTATCACAGGCAAAAAATGCTGACATTGCGAGGAACGGAATTGCAATTCCTTCAGGGGTTGTCCCCTCTTTCTTTTTTAATCATCAGCTTGCTTGCCCGGAGATATCCATGTCCTGGCAGAAACAGGTACTGCTGAACTATACCCCAATGTGACAGGCTGACGCGCCCTTTGGGCTTGTCCAACCCTTCGCCTGCTCAGATGCAAGATCTGAACAGACTCACGGTTTGCGCTGTGGGTCAACAAAATGATTGTGGATGTAGTGCCCTCTTCTCCATTTAATCTTCGGTGCCCCCTGTGAGAGCAAAATCAAAATATTATGATTTATTTCTTGCAACATGATTCTTTTTGTTAAAAATGACAAAAAACATCATGAGGTGATAAATGGAAAATATTGAGCAGTTACGGAAAGTCGCCACACGTGCAGGTAAACTTCTGACATCCTTGAGCGAAAGTATCCGCCAGCAAAAAGAGGAATTGAAGCTTACCGAGTTCTATCAGGAATACAGCAAAGCCGCCCTATATAAGCTGCCTAAGCTAAGCAAAGGGAGTGTTGAGTATGCTGTGGCCGAAATGGAAGCCAGTGGCTATATTTTTAAAAAGAAACCTTCCGGCAATACGATGAAGTACGCGATGACGATTCAGAACGTCATCGATCTGTATTTCCATCGTAAAGTGCCCAAGTACAGAGATCGCTTCGATAAAGCGTTCACTATATTTGTATGTAACCTTAAAGGTGGCGGTTCCAAGACAGTTTCTACCGCTTCATTATCCCATGCCTTTCGGGCTCATCCTCAGCTTCTGTTCGAAGACCTGCGTATCCTGGCCATCGATTTCGATCCGCAGGCATCTCTGACAATGTTCCTGAGCCATGAGAATTCAGTGGGCCTGGTTGAAAATACGGCTGCTCAGGCCATGCTCCAGAACGTGTCTCGTGAAGAATTACTTTCCGATTTCATCGTGTCGTCAATTATCCCGGGCGTTGATGTTATTCCCGCTTCCATTGACGATGCATTCCTTGCTGAAGGCTGGAAGGGATTGTGTGAGGAACATCTGCCTGGGCAAAATATTCATGCAGTGCTTAAAGAGAACATTATCGACAAGCTCCGGTATGACTACGACTTTATCTTCCTTGATAGTGGTCCTCACCTCGATGCGTTCCTGAAAAACTGCATCGGAGCGGCAGACCTGATGTTGACTCCACTTCCTCCGGCAACGGTTGATTTTCATTCTTCCCTGAAGTTTGTAGCCAGCCTTCCTGCGCTTATTGATTCGATCGAACAGGATGGACACACCTGCAATCTCATCGGAAATGTAGGTTTTATGTCCAAAATCCTGAACAAGTCTGATCACAAAATTTGCCATAGTCAGGCCAAAGAAGTATTCGGTGCCGATATGCTCGACATGGTTCTGCCGAGGCTGGATGGCTTCGAGCGATGCGGGGAGACTTTTGACACAGTTATTTCCGCAAATCCAGCAACCTATGATGGAAGCACCGAGGCGCTTAAAAGCGCAAAATCAGCAGCGGAAGACTTTGCGAAGGCCGTATTTGATCGCATTGAGTTCATTCGTACTAACGGAGGTATGTGATGTCGAATGAGAGAAGAAAAACTATTGGCAGACAGTTAAATACCCAGGCGTCAATGGTTGAGATGACTGACACCCAAAGAAGTCAGGTATTTACCCTAAAAACCGGCAGGAAGATAACGTTCAGGTTTGTTCGGGTACCTGCATCGGACGTTGAAAGTAAGACATTCGTAAACCAGGAAACCAACGGAAGAGATCAACTTGCTCTGACCAGGGAGTCCCTGAAATCTATTATCCAGACGATTAAGTTTCAGCAGTTCTTCCCCTGTATTGGCATTCAGCAAGGTGAAAGGATTGAGATACTGGATGGTTCAAGACGGCGAGCCTCAGCGATTTATATCCGTACAGGCCTTGATGTAATGGTTACCAATGAACGTTTATCAGCTGATGAAGCTCGCCATCTGGCTAAAGATGTCCAGACAGCTAAAGAGCATAACCTTCGGGAGATCGGCTTAAGATTGATGGCTCTGAAAGAGTCTGGATTCAATCAAAAGGAAATTGCTGAACTGGAGGGGTTATCCCAGGCTAAGGTCACCAGGGCACTGCAGGCGGCAGCAGTACCGCAAGAATTGATTTCTCTGTTCCCGGTTCAGTCTGAGCTGTCGTTTAGTGACTATAAAATTCTGTTAGAGGTTAATGAAAAACTCAGTGAAAAGGGTTTAACGTCTGAAGGGCTCATTCAGTCTGTCTCAGATCAGCATGATGCAATTTTGAGTGACTACGAGCGACCAGACGACGAACAGAAAGCCAGTATACTGAAATTGATTTCTCAGGCCTCTCAGGCATTGATAGCTCCGCCTCCTAAGGAAAAGTCAGTAATTTCCGCACTCTGGACCTTTGAAGAAAAGGACAAGTTCGCGCGCAAGCGTGTGAAAGGGCGTACGCTGACTTATGAGTTTAGCCGTATGTCAAAAGTGGTTCAGGATGAACTGGACAAAGCTATCAACGAGGTCCTTGAGAGAAATTTGAGTCAATAATTTCGCCACGGCGATTTCACATCTAACTTATTGTAATTAAGTAATTTATATTGAGAATTTCAAGGTGAAATCGCCACAATTTCAAGTCAATTTCGCTGCAGGAATATCTGCCCAACGTGTCGTATAAGCTGGCGAAAGTAGTTCCCTTTTCATCTGCCACTCGGGGGCAATCCCCCGACCGGCGAACCATATTTTCCCCTTGCCCGGATGGTTAATCCCATCCAGGACTTGCATCAGCTGCTCGCTCCGTTCCCGCGGCTGTACTTCATCAAATAAATTAAGCTGCGATACCCCGGTTTGCGTGAAATCGTTCAGCATACAGCCTGCCTTTGCGTAACGGTGACCATCCACCCAGATCCTGTCCAGAGCTCTGACGGCAGCGGCAATGATGTCCCGTGTATCCTGCGTGGGGATGAGCAGTTTTTCACTGGCCAGATTACCGTAGTAGGGCTCAGTTACGGCGAACGGCGATGTTTTCACAAACACGGCAATATGCCTGCAGAACTGCCGTTCCCCACGCAGCTTTTCGGCGGCACGTTCAGCGTGCTGACAGACTGCCTGCCGCATCGCTTCATAAGTCGTGACTCGTTCTCCAAAGCTTCTGCTGCAGACTATCTGCTGTTTGGGGGGCGGTGCTTCCTCCAGGGAAATACAGCTTTCTCCATTGAGTTCCCGGACCGTTCTCTCCAGAACCACATTAAAGTTTTTCCTGATGAACGTTGGATTCGCGCGGGCCAGCTGCAGTGCTGTGGTGATCCCCATTGTGTTCAGCTTCTTTGAGATCCTGCGGCCCACACCCCAGATTTCCTCCACCGGTTGCAGTGACAGCAGTTTCTCCGTTCGTTTCTGATTGTGTAACGTCAGGGCAAGCACGCCTCCGAACTGTGACCATTCTTTCGATGCCCATTGCGCGCTTTTAGCCAGCGTTTTGGTCGGTCCCATTCCGACGCCGATGGTCAGCCCTGTGCCGGAACGAACGTGCTCACGCAGCTGTCGGCCGAAATCCTCGAAATCGATGCAACTGTCTATACCGCGAATATCCAGAAACATCTCGTCAATGGAGTACTGCTCAACGCGTGGCGCCAGCTCTTCCAGGTGAACCATGACCCTGTTCGACATTGATGCGTAGAGGGCGTAATTACTGGAGAACGCGATAACCGGCTCCGGAAATTTCGCCGACCTCAGTTGAAACCACGGCACCCCCATTTTTATGCCCAGTTTTTTTGCTTCAGCGCTGCGCGCGATTACACAACCATCGTTGTTACTCAGGACCACCACAGACCTGTCACGCAAATCGGGGCGAAAGACCTTTTCGCAACTGGCATAGAACGAGTTGACGTCAGCCAAAGCGAACATCAGTCTGTGCTCCGGGTTTTGTGTATAAAAGCCGTCACCACCCCGAAAATCTGCAGTTCTTCCGGATAAAGCGTGGGGTAGGCCGGATTCATCGGCAGCAGGGCGATACGGGGCTTCAACTGCAGGCGCTTAACGGTGAACTCGCCATCTGTTTCCGCGATGACAATATCCCCCTGCATGGGGTTCTCAGCTTTGTCGACAACCATTAAATCGCCGGAATGCAGACCCATTTCTTTCATCGAATCCCCGATAGCCCTGACGAAGAATGTTGCAGCCGGACGCCGTATACAGTAGGCATTCAGATCCAGTTCCTCCTCCGTGTAATCGGCGGCCGGCGACGGAAACCCCGCCGGGCAACGTTCGGTGAACAGCGGGGCAGTGGACTGTACCGGCTCCTGTTCGGGTGCTACAAGCAGTAACATGGCATACCTCTTAAAATACCTGTTTTTATATACAGCATTATTTAAGATATTTTCTGTCCTGCAAGTGAAATTTTACTGTTTCCCCTCAGATAACTGTTCTGCCTGGAAAAACAGATGTCAGGTTATCCACAGAATCAGTTAATAACCCTGTGGAGGAGCAACGCAGAACTGTTGGTATGTCATCTGTCCTCCTCTGGTGTTTCCCTTCAGCTCCTGTTGTCACCCCGGCCATTCCTGCACACCTGATGCTGACTGCCACCCGCTGCCAGTGTGCCGCGTCCGGCCTGTCACGGGACGGGCGCTGGCGGTCGCCGTCTGGCGGCGATGAATCTGTTGGCCACTGAGAACACGATCCACCCGGACTGGCCTGTCCGCGTGAAGGTTGTGCCGGATAATCTGGCGACCGCCGCTTCACTGACCGAGAACGGGCAGCATCTGGAAATGCACCCTGCCGAACAAATTGCGGGATTCCGCGCGATGGCAGCGGAAGGCAAAACTCCTGCACAGACTGGCGATCTGCTGGGCTATTCGCCCCGTCACGTACAGCGGATGCTGAAACTCGCGGGGCTGGCTCCGGTTATCCTGGAAGCGCTGGCTGCGGACAAAATCACCACGGAGCACTGTCAGGCGCTGGCGCTGGAGGACAATCCCGACCGTCAGGTGCAGGTGTACGAGGCGGCGTGTCGAGAGGGCTGGAACAATAAACCGGAAGTGCGCGTGATCCGTAATTTGATCACCGACAGTCAGGTTTCCACCCTCAACAACAGCAAATATACGTTTGTCGGTGAAAAAGCTTTCTCCGGCGATGAAATCCGCGCAGACCTGTTCAGCGACGAACAGGGCGGTTTTGTGGACAAACTGGCGCTGGATACGGCCCTGCTGGAAAAACTTCAGTGGGTGGCGGAGTGCCTGAAAGAGGCCGAGGGCTGGGCATGGTGCGCGGGACGGATGGAGCCTGTCAGCCGCTATGGTGAGGATACCGAAGTGTACCGTATTCAGGATGAGCCTGACGCGGTTTACACGGAGCAGGAACAGCAGCGCCTGGACGAGTTGCAGGAACTGTACGACGAAAACCAGACCGCCAGCGATGAAACCGACACGATGGAGTCAGAGATAGAGGCCATCGAATGCGCGGCACAACTCCGGGCATGGACGCTGGAAATGCGCGCACAGTCCGGCGTGGTGGTGTCATGGCGTCACGGTGAAATCTGTGTCCAGCGCGGGGTGAGCCTGCGTGAGCAGTCTGAAACGGAAGATGAACCCGCTCAGGTTCCGGTATATGAGCGCCAGCCGGAGCCTGTGGACGAAATCAGTGTTCCCCTGCTGACCAGAATGTGTGCAGAACGGACATTGTCGGTCCAGGCGGCATTGATGCAGCAGCCGGAAAAATCCCTGGCGCTTCTGGCATGGACGCTGTGTCTGAACGTGTTCAGCAGCGGCGCGTATAACCGACCCGCTCAAATCAGCCTGAACTGTAAGCATTACTCCCTGACAAAGGATGCGCCGTCCGGCGAGAGCGGTGTTGCGTTTGTGACGCTGTCGCAGGAGGGAAAACGTCTTGAAACGTTGCTACCGGAGGGCTGGACACAGGACTTCACCACCTTTTTCACCCTCAGCGCCAAAGACCTTACCGCCCTGCTCAGTTTCTGCACCGCATGCAGTCTTGACGGTATGCAGATGCGCGGCGCCGGAGGCACCACCCGCAGTCCGCTCGATAAGCTGGAAATCGCGCTCGCTTTCCATCTGCGCGACTGGTGGCAACCGACGAAGGCCGATTTCTTCACTGGCCTTAAAAAACCGCAAATCATCGCCGCGCTGAATGAGGCCGGACTGACAGGCGCGGCGCGGGATGCGGAGAAGATGAAGAAGGGTGATGCGGCTGAACTGGCAGAGGACAAAATGCGTGACAACCGTTGGGTGCCTGTCTGGATGCGCGCCCCTGATGCAGAAAACGACGTATCTGATACCGAAAACGGCAGTGCTGATGCAGACAGCCACCACACCCTGCCCGATGCAGCCTGATAACGGAGGCCGCCCTTCGGGGGCGGCAGCAAGGAGAAAATGATGCGTAACATTATTACCCCCGCTGTATTGAGTACAATGATCCCCCAGGAATTCGAAGACTGGCGCGACGGCGGCGAAGACCTGCGCCGTGAACTGACATGTCCCGCCGCCGTGGAGCACGTCTGCCCGCCCTGCCACATGCGCGTACTTTTTTGCGCGTGCTGAGCGGCAGCAGCCGGATTAACACGACAGTGGCACAGCGTATTCCCGGCCTGAACTGGGAGCCGAAGAACCGGCTGACCAGCCTGAAACAGGTGGAAGAGGCGCTGGACCGCCTCATCTCCAGCCACGGGGAGTATTGCCCGCTACCACTCTCCGTGGATGTGCAGGCCGAACTGTTCCCGGAGGTGATACACGCGCGCACAGATCGCCGGATGCAGCGTGAGAAAATCGCCTTTAACCGCAAAATGCGCCGGGAGGAAAAAGCGCTGGAACATGCCTGGCTGCTGCGCCAGAACCTGCTGGGGCAGGCCATGACGGAGCTTAACTTTCAGTCGCCGGAAACCGTCAATGCCTGGTATACGCGCTGGGCTGACGAGTTTGACGCGCGGGAGCTGGCGCAGGGGTTCTGGCAGTGGCGGACGCGGTTTACCTCGCTGACGTCGCTGGACTGGCTGCGCGACAGTGATGAGCCGCTGTACAACGTGATGTATGAAATCTGGTTCATCGTCCGGGAAAACCCGGTATATGTGCGCGAGGCCGAACGTTGGCAGGTACCCAACAAGCTGACGAACCGGAGGCCCGGGCGACTTCCCTGATAAAGCCCGTCTGGAAACGCAGACCGCCCGGCTGATGGATCAGCTGGAGGTACAAATCGGGGTCTGACGCTCAGTGGAACGAAAACTCACGTTAAGGGATTTTGGTCATGAGATTATCAAAAAGGATCTTCACCTAGATCCTTTTAAATTAAAAATGAAGTTTTAAATCAATCTAAAGTATATATGAGTAAACTTGGTCTGACAGTTACCAATGCTTAATCAGTGAGGCACCTATCTCAGCGATCTGTCTATTTCGTTCATCCATAGTTGCCTGACTCCCCGTCGTGTAGATAACTACGATACGGGAGGGCTTACCATCTGGCCCCAGTGCTGCAATGATACCGCGAGACCCACGCTCACCGGCTCCAGATTTATCAGCAATAAACCAGCCAGCCGGAAGGGCCGAGCGCAGAAGTGGTCCTGCAACTTTATCCGCCTCCATCCAGTCTATTAATTGTTGCCGGGAAGCTAGAGTAAGTAGTTCGCCAGTTAATAGTTTGCGCAACGTTGTTGCCATTGCTGCAGGCATCGTGGTGTCACGCTCGTCGTTTGGTATGGCTTCATTCAGCTCCGGTTCCCAACGATCAAGGCGAGTTACATGATCCCCCATGTTGTGCAAAAAAGCGGTTAGCTCCTTCGGTCCTCCGATCGTTGTCAGAAGTAAGTTGGCAGCAGTGTTATCACTCATGGTTATGGCAGCACTGCATAATTCTCTTACTGTCATGCCATCCGTAAGATGCTTTTCTGTGACTGGTGAGTACTCAACCAAGTCATTCTGAGAATAGTGTATGCGGCGACCGAGTTGCTCTTGCCCGGCGTCAACACGGGATAATACCGCACCACATAGCAGAACTTTAAAAGTGCTCATCATTGGAAAACGTTCTTCGGGGCGAAAACTCTCAAGGATCTTACCGCTGTTGAGATCCAGTTCGATGTAACCCACTCGTGCACCCAACTGATCTTCAGCATCTTTTACTTTCACCAGCGTTTCTGGGTGAGCAAAAACAGGAAGGCAAAATGCCGCAAAAAAGGGAATAAGGGCGACACGAAAATGTTGAATACTCATACTCTTCCTTTTTCAATATTATTGAAGCATTTACCAGGGTTATTGTCTCATGAGCGGATACATATTTGAATGTATTTAGAAAAATAAACAAATAGGGGTTCCGCGCACATTTCCCCGAAAAGTGCCACCTGACGTCTAAGAAACCATTATTATCATGACATTAACCTATAAAAATAGGCGTATCACGAGGCCCTTTCGTCTTCAAGAATTTTATAAACCGTGGAGCGGGCAATACTGAGCTGATGAGCAATTTCCGTTGCACCAGTGCCCTTCTGATGAAGCGTCAGCACGACGTTCCTGTCCACGGTACGCCTGCGGCCAAATTTGATTCCTTTCAGCTTTGCTTCCTGTCGGCCCTCATTCGTGCGTTCTAGGATCCTCCGGCGTTCAGCCTGTGCCACAGCCGACAGGATGGTGACCACCATTTGCCCCATATCACCGTCGGTACTGATCCCGTCATCAATGAACCGGACTGCCACGCCCTGAGCGTCAAATTCCTTTATCAGTTGGATCATATCGGCAGTGTCGCGGCCAAGACGGTCGAGCTTCTTAACCAGAATGACATCACCTTCCTCCACCTTCATCCTCAGCAAATCCAGCCCTTCCCGGTCTGTTGAACTGCCGGATGCCTTATCGGTAAATATACGGTTTGCTTTCACACCTGCGTCTTTGAGTGCTCTGACCTGAAGATCAAGAGACTGCTGACTGGTTGAGACCCGAGCGTAACCAAAAAGTCGCATAAAAATGTACCTTAAATCGAATATCGGACAACTCATGTCTATTATTACAAATTTACGATTTAATAGACATATTAATGTAACAGTTTTACGATGTCCGATAATTTATAACATTTCGTACGGTTGGAAAAATGTTACTAAATGCCCGTCAGGCAGGGAGGCCGATATGCCCGTTGACTTTCTGACCACTGAGCAGACTGAAAGCTATGGCAGATTCACCGGTGAACCGGATGAGCTTCAGCTGGCACGATATTTTCACCTTGATGAAGCAGACAAGGAATTTATCGGAAAAAGCAGAGGTGATCACAACCGTCTGGGCATTGCCCTGCAAATTGGATGTGTCCGTTTTCTGGGCACCTTCCTCACCGATATGAATCATATTCCTTCCGGCGTCCGGCATTTTACCGCCAGACAGCTCGGGATTCGTGATATCACCGTTCTTGCAGAATACGGTCAGAGGGAAAATACCCGCCGTGAGCATGCAGCGCTGATACGTCAGCACTATCAGTATCGTGAATTTGCCTGGCCCTGGACATTTCGCCTTACCCGTCTTTTATATACCCGGAGCTGGATAAGCAACGAACGTCCTGGCCTGCTTTTCGATCTGGCGACAGGGTGGCTTATGCAACATCGTATTATTCTCCCCGGAGCCACTACGCTGACCCGGTTGATTTCAGAGGTAAGGGAAAAGGCGACGTTGCGCCTGTGGAACAAACTGGCACTGATACCGTCAGCCGAACAGCGTTCACAGCTGGAGATGCTGCTGGGGCCAACTGATTGCAGCCGCCTGTCTTTACTGGAATCACTGAAAAAGGGCCCTGTGACCATCAGTGGTCCGGCGTTTAATGAAGCAATTGAACGCTGGAAAACTCTGAACGATTTTGGCCTGCATGCTGAAAACCTGAGTACACTCCCGGCTGTGCGCCTGAAAAATCTCGCACGTTATGCTGGTATGACTTCGGTGTTCAATATTGCCAGGATGTCACCGCAGAAAAGGATGGCGGTTCTGGTTGCCTTTGTCCTTGCATGGGAAACGCTGGCGCTGGATGATGCATTGGACGTTCTGGACGCCATGCTGGCCGTTATCATCCGTGACGCCAGAAAGATTGGGCAGAAAAAACGGCTCCGCTCGCTGAAGGATCTGGATAAATCTGCATTGGCGCTCGCCAGCGCATGTTCGTACCTGCTGAAAGAAGAAACACCGGACGAATCGATTCGTGCTGAGGTGTTCAGCTACATCCCAAGGCAAAAGCTGGCTGAAATCATCACGCTTGTCCGTGAAATTGCCCGGCCCTCAGACGATAATTTTCATGAAGAAATGGTGGAGCAGTACGGGCGCGTTCGTCGTTTCCTGCCCCATCTGCTGAATACCGTTAAATTTTCATCCGCACCTGCCGGGGTTACCACTCTGAATGCCTGTGACTACCTCAGCCGGGAGTTCAGCTCACGGCGGCAGTTTTTTGACGACGCACCAACGGAAATTATCAGTCGGTCATGGAAACGGCTGGTGATTAACAAGGAAAAACATATCACCCGCAGGGGATACACGCTCTGCTTTCTCAGTAAACTGCAGGATAGTCTGAGGCGGAGGGATGTCTACGTTACCGGCAGTAACCGGTGGGGAGATCCTCGTGCAAGATTACTACAGGGTGCTGACTGGCAGGCAAACCGGATTAAGGTTTATCGTTCTTTGGGGCACCCGACAGACCCGCAGGAAGCAATAAAATCTCTGGGTCATCAGCTTGATAGTCGTTACAGACAGGTTGCTGCACGTCTTTGCGAAAATGAGGCTGTCGAACTCGATGTTTCTGGCCCGAAGCCCCGGTTGACAATTTCTCCCCTCGCCAGTCTTGATGAGCCGGACAGTCTGAAACGACTGAGCAAAATGATCAGTGATCTACTCCCTCCGGTGGATTTAACGGAGTTGCTGCTCGAAATTAACGCCCATACCGGATTTGCTGATGAGTTTTTCCATGCTAGTGAAGCCAGTGCCAGAGTTGATGATCTGCCCGTCAGCATCAGCGCCGTGCTGATGGCTGAAGCCTGCAATATCGGTCTGGAACCACTGATCAGATCAAATGTTCCTGCACTGACCCGACACCGGCTGAACTGGACAAAAGCGAACTATCTGCGGGCTGAAACTATCACCAGCGCTAATGCCAGACTGGTTGATTTTCAGGCAACGCTGCCACTGGCACAGATATGGGGTGGAGGAGAAGTGGCATCTGCAGATGGAATGCGCTTTGTTACGCCAGTCAGAACAATCAATGCCGGACCGAACCGCAAATACTTTGGTAATAACAGAGGGATCACCTGGTACAACTTTGTGTCCGATCAGTATTCCGGCTTTCATGGCATCGTTATACCGGGGACGCTGAGGGACTCTATCTTTGTGCTGGAAGGTCTTCTGGAACAGGAGACCGGGCTGAATCCAACCGAAATTATGACCGATACAGCAGGTGCCAGCGAACTTGTCTTTGGCCTTTTCTGGCTGCTGGGATACCAGTTTTCTCCACGCCTGGCTGATGCCGGTGCTTCGGTTTTCTGGCGAATGGACCATGATGCCGACTATGGCGTGCTGAATGATATTGCCAGAGGGCAATCAGATCCCCGAAAAATAGTCCTTCAGTGGGACGAAATGATCCGGACCGCTGGCTCCCTGAAGCTGGGCAAAGTACAGGTTTCAGTGCTGGTCCGTTCATTGCTGAAAAGTGAACGTCCTTCCGGACTGACTCAGGCAATCATTGAAGTGGGGCGCATCAACAAAACGCTGTATCTGCTTAATTATATTGATGATGAAGATTACCGCCGGCGCATTCTGACCCAGCTTAATCGGGGAGAAAGTCGCCATGCCGTTGCCAGAGCCATCTGTCACGGTCAAAAAGGTGAGATAAGAAAACGATATACCGACGGTCAGGAAGATCAACTGGGCACACTGGGGCTGGTCACTAACGCCGTCGTGTTATGGAACACTATTTATATGCAGGCAGCCCTGGATCATCTCCGGGCGCAGGGTGAAACACTGAATGATGAAGATATCGCACGCCTCTCCCCGCTTTGCCACGGACATATCAATATGCTCGGCCATTATTCCTTCACGCTGGCAGAACTGGTGACCAAAGGACATCTGAGACCATTAAAAGAGGCGTCAGAGGCAGAAAACGTTGCTTAACGTGAGTTTTCGTTCCACTGAGCGTCAGACCCCAAATCCGGCTCATCCCGGTGGCAACGCCGCCATTGCAGCAAAAAGTGGATGAAATAGCACAGATGCTTCACCTGATGGCGCAGTTTGCCGGAACTGAACTCAGGAAGTGACCCGGATGGCGGGGAATATCCCCGCCCCGTTATCGAAAGGAGATATCATGCGTAACTCTGAATCTACTGAAAGATGGTGGAAAAAATGAAAAGCCAGCTGGTAGCCGCTGCTGATCGTGCGGCCATGAGTGTCGCGTATGGTCAGGAAGCCGCAGATCATTACGGTATTCAGTATGGTTTTATCCGGTCTGTACGTGACTGGATCACCGGCTTCACCGAGGGGATTAAAGGGGAGCGTTGTTGAATAACACCCGCTTTTGTTACTTGAGTGTTAACGGAAATGGCGGTGTCTCCGGTCACTGCTTTTTCTTCAGAATTTTTTCATTAATTATATAAGGAATACGTTATGAGACTCGCTTCCCGTTTTGGTAGACAGAATTCCATTCGTCGTGAGAGTCCTTTGGCTGACGCTGAATTAATGCAGACTGTGCCTTCAGTTTTTTCCGGAGACAAACATGAATCCCGGAGCGAACGTTATACTTATATTCCAACCATTAATATCATCAACAGGTTACGTGAGGAAGGTTTTCAGTCGTTCTTTGCCTGCCAGAGTCGTGTACGTGATTTAAGTCGCCGGGAATACAGTAAACATATGCTGCGTTTTCGTCGTGAATGACAGATTAATGGGAAAGAGGTTCCGGAAATTATTTTGCTCAATTCTCATGACGGTTCGTCAAGTTATCAGATGGTTCCCGGGCTGTTCAGATTTATCTGTACAAATGGACTGGTATGCGGATCATTTTGGTGAAATACGTGTGCCACACAAGGGAGATATTGTTGGGCAGGTGATTGAGGGGGATTATGAGGTTATGGGGATCTTCGATAAAGCCACCGAAAATATGGAGTCAATGAAGTCAGTGATACTTAATCAGGATGAGCAATATCTGTTTGGTAAAGCGGCACTGACTGTCAGATATGAGGACGAAAATAAAATCCCTGTTTCTCCTGAATAAATAATTACTCCACGTCGTCGGGAAGATAAACAAAATGACCTGTGGACAACATATCAGCGTGTACAGAAGAATATGATGAAGAGTGGGTTACCCGGCAGGAATGCCCCGGAAAAAATACCCGGATCAGGGCAGTTACCGGTATTAATGGTGATATCCGGTTAAACAAGGCGCTGTGGATGATTGCTGAACAGTTTCGTGAATGTAAGTCATAATAACATAAGTAAAGCCCCGAAAATTTTTCGGGGCTTTACTTATGTTATTCTTCCCGGACATTGTCAGATTGTCTGTAACATCCCATTTTAATCAACAGACTTCATCGTTTTCTGTCATTTATGTGCCAGCGATAAAAACGGATCTGACAGGGTGGAAGAAGATATGATAACGGGTTCCCGTTTCGCGGGATTCCGGGCAGTCAGTATTACATTTCTGTGTTTATTCCATTCTGCTATGCGGCATAAAAAATATATGGGTTTCGGTTGATAATATTATCCCTTCTTCTGCTTGCCGGATACAAAAAGGGGATCATCGGGCGGGAGTCTGCCTGGTTTTACTTTGTTTTATCGCGATCCAGATTCGGTGTACATCAGTCGCATAGTCCAGACGACGCGCATCCTGAAGGGGAGTCTTTTTAAATCCGGCGTTGTACGCTCCGACTGCTGTCCAGGATACCCCCCACTTTCTGAATGCGATTGCCAGATAATAAGCTCCGGTGTAAATATTCAGGCAGGGATCGGAGACAAGTTGTTCCGGTTTTATTCCATAACGAGCCAGTTCTTTAAAGTGCTGAGAGTCAACCTGCATTAATCCCGAGCCATATCCCGTAACCGGGTTAATACCGACGGCATTAACCCGGTTACGGGATTCCTTCCATGAAATCGCCCGCAGTAAATCCGGATCTATTTTATAGTCTCTCCCGGCCAGATCAAAACAGTCAGCGGCATGGACTACCGTGCTCATTAATACCAGGAGGACAGACAGGAGCCATTTATACATTAATTTGCCTCTTGCGTAGTCATCCGGTAATAACTTAACCCACTCCAGCTCCATACTCAACAAATTTGCCGTCCTCACCACCAAAAGCACCACACCCCACGCAAAATTAAAATTTTGCTGATTTGTTTTTAGTAACAGTGAGTTATGTTCATAATAATGTAATTTAATTTATTTTAAAGTATTAAATAGCGGTGCAGGCACGTCGCCGGCACCGCTATGACGACGCTATACAGGGGTAGTACTGACTATTTTTATAAAAAACATTGCATTATATCAGGGGCGCTGCTAGCGTCGCTGTGCCTGTTTTTAAGTAACACCCCTGGGGGCGCTGCCAGGGGTGTTACCCCTTACAGAGTGCTCCTGAATCCGGAGTTTATAATGTTCTTATTTGTTGCGGAAAAAAAGGTGATAGTGAATGGCTAAAGTCAATGTATATATAAGTAATGAGGTACACAATAAAATAACTGCTATTGTGGAAAAACGACGCCAAGAAGGGGCGAGAGATAAAGATATCAGTTTTTCTGGTACATCTTCGATGTTGCTGGAATTAGGGCTTCGTGTCTATGAGGCACAAATGGAGCGTAAGGAGTCGCCATTTAATCAGACAGAATTCAATAAAGTATTACTTGAAAATGTACTTAAAACACAGTCATCCGTAGCCAAAATTTTAGGTATAGGATCTCTCAGCCCTCATGTCGCCGGAAATCCAAAATTTGAATATGCAAATATGGTTGAAGATATCAAAGAAAAAGTATCTTCAGAGATGGAAAGATTTTTCCATGAAAATGAAGAATAATAGCGGGATTAAATTCTGATTTACTTTAAATAAAAGTATGTTGATCTATAAAAATATAGTGACAAATTAAGTCTAAAAACAATATAGTGTCTTTGTAGTTAACGCTACGTTAAAAAATTAAGTTAAATCGCCGATGCAGGGAGTTCTCACCTCCCTGCATCGACTGTCCATAGAATCCTTTAGGGAGGTTCCTATGTGTCCGACGGATCGTAGAGAAAGAACACTCGCCAGTCAATCTGTAAATAAATACATTCTGAGTATTCAGGAGATCTATAAAAACTCACCAGTTCCTGTTTGCGTCCGTAATCAAAGCCGGAAAATCCTTTACGCAAATGGGGCCTTTATTGAACTCTTCTCTAAAGAGGATCAGCCTCTTTCCGGAGAAAGTTATAATCGTTATCAGGTTGAAGTTTTCTGTCATCCCTGGAACTTGAATGTCAGTCGCTTGGACATGGAGCTGCTTTTTGCCGGCGTTTTAATTTTCATGGGGAAATTTATCAGATAAGAATGGAGAATATTTCATTCGATAATAATGAGATAATTGTGTTGTGGCAGATAAATTTATTTCCAGATCATCCATTTTTTTCTCCTGACACAAAAAGTAAAAATTTGTCTATCTCAGGAAATGAATCATTCTGGAACGAACTGTCTCCCGGTACTTTGCTTGTTTTTTCTTTTTATACATTAGGAGTTAGTCACGCAAATATAGCTAAAGAATTAGGTATTACTATCAGAGCATCAGAAGACAGAATCAAACCTGTTAAACGTAAAATTAAAAGGAATTATGAATCTTTCGACTCATTCAGAATATCATGTATTTCTAAAGGTAAAATAATGTCATTGATAGATATTATTCGTGAATTTTATTGTGTTAAATAAATGTAAATTAAGGCGCGCCATTTTTGGCGTGTTTTTTTTTGCCGTTTTCCGTGTAATCATAAGTTTATTAGTCGTGTAAGCAGAGGTGAATTTGTGAGGAGGAGAAACGCAAGAGAGGGGATAAGTCGAACTGTCTCAGTGTATCTCGATGAAGATACGAATAACCGTCTTATCAGGGCTAAAGATCGGAGTGGAAGAAGTAAAACAATAGAAGTTCAGATTCGTCTGAGGGACCATCTGAAGCGATATCCGGATTTCTATAATGAAGAAATTTTCAGGGAGGTAATTGAAGAAACAGAGTCCACATTTAAAGAGATTTAACTTTCGTATTTATAGTTGATATTACTCAAAAGAGGAACCATATGAGCGCTATTTTAAGTGTTCAGGGTGCTTCTGCGCCCGTTAAAAAGAAATCGTTTTTTTCTGAGTTCACACGTCTGAACCTGCTGAAACTTGCCCGCGCAGTGATCCCGGCGGCAGTGCTGATGTTCTTTTTCCCGCAACTGGCAATGGCTGCCGGCGGTTCGCAGGACCTGATGGCCAGCGGTAACGGTACGGTTAAGGCGACATTTGGTAAGGATTCCAGCGCCGTCAAGTGGGTTATTCTCGCGGAAGTGCTGGTCGGTGCCGTGATGTACATGATGACCAAGAACGTCAAGTTCCTGGCGGGTTTTGCCATCATCTCGGTCTTTATTGCCGTTGGTATGGCTGTCGTCGGCCTCTGACAGGAAATAAGACCATGTCGGGAGACGAGAATAAACTCAGGAAATATCGTTTCCCGGAAACACTGACCAACCAGAGCCGCTGGTTTGGCCTGCCGGTGGATGAATTAATTCCTGCTGCTGTCTGTATTGGCTGGGGATTAATGACATCAAAACAACTTTTCGGCATCAGCGCTGCGGTTCTGGTTTATTTCGGGATAAGAAAAGTGAAAAAAGGACGGGGAAGCTCCTGGCTGCGTGACCTGATTTACTGGTATATGCCGACAGCCCTCCTTCGCGGTATTTTTCATAACGTTCCCGATTCGTGTTTCCGGCAGTGGATTAAGTAATCATTATTCCGGGATGAGTATATGGAACACGGCGCCCGTTTAAGTACCAGCCGCGTACTGGCGATAAGTTTTATTTTTATGGCCCTGCTGATTGTGCTCAGTCTGGCCGTGAATGTCATTCAGGGTATTAATAACTACCGGCTGCAGAATGAGCAACGCACGGCAGTCACCCCTATGGGATTTAACGCGCCCTTTGCGGTGTCACAGAACAGTGCCGATGCCTCTTATTTACAGCAGATGGCACTGTCGTTTATTGCCCTGCGTCTGAATGTGTCGTCAGAAACCGTCGACGCGTCACACCAGGCACTTCTGCAATATATTCGTCCGGGTGCACAGAACCAAATGAAAGTCATTCTGGCAGAAGAAGCGAGACGAATTAAGGCCGACAACGTTAACTCCGCTTTTTTCCAGACCAGTGTCAGGGTCTGGCCACAGTATGGCCGCGTGGAAATTCGCGGTGTGCTGAAAACCTGGATTGGAGATTCAAAACCGTTTACCGACATCAGACATTACATTCTTATTCTGAAACGGGAAAACGGCGTGACCTGGCTGGATATTTTCGGGGAAACAGACGATGCGAAAAAATAAGCCGTATAAGCCATTTTTACTGGCGGCCGGATGGTTATTTTCCGGTCTGGTGATGGCGTCGGGTTCCGGTACGCTGGCCCCGGTGGTGGTGTCCCTGGCTAACGGCGGTCAGGCGAACATTGCTGTCAGCAACACCGACCCGAACCTGTTTACGGTGCCGGGTGACCGTATCACTGCGGTCAGCGGTCTGGACGGCATGCTGACAAACAGTGAGCAGACAGGCGCGGGCGGCGTGGTGGTGGCCACGGTCAGTAAAAAGCCGTTCACCTTCATTCTGGAGACGGAGCGCGGGCTGAACTTTTCCGTCCGGGCCGTCCCCCGGGCCGGTGCCGGGCGCACCGTACAACTGGTCAGCGATCTGCGCGGAACCGGGGAGGAGGCTGGCGCATGGGAAACGGCCACCCCATATGAATCCCTGCTGGTTGCCGTCAGCCAGGCAGTACGTGGAGGTACGCTGCCTGCCGGCTGGTATCAGATCCCCGTCACGAAAGAAGCGCTGCAGGCCCCGGCCGGTCTGTCTGCCCGGGCTGACGCTGTGTGGACCGGCAATCACCTGAAACTGGTACGGTTTGCTGTGGAAAATAAAACGCCGTCTGCCCTGAACATCAGGGAAAGTGATTTCTGGCAGCCAGGAATCCGCGCCGTGATGTTCAGCCAGCCCGTCAGCCAGCTACTGGCCGGTACACGAATGGACGTGTACGTCATCCGTGACGGGGAGGGCAGCTGATGGCGAGCATCAATACTGTTGTAAAGCGTAAACAGTACATCTGGCTGGGGATTGTTGCGGTGGGTGCTGCCGCTGCCATTGGCGGAGGCCTTTACCTGTCTGACGTCGACATGAGTGGCAACGGGACGGCCGCAGAGCAGGAGCCGGTACCGGATATGACCGGGGTGGTGGACACGACCTTTGATGACAAAGTTCGTCAGCATGCCACCACGGAAATGCAGGTGACGGCGGCGCAGATGCAGAAACAGTACGACGAAATCCGCCATGAGCTGGATGTTCTGAATAAGCAGCGCGGTGACGACCAGCGTCGTATTGAGAAGCTGGGGCAGGACAACGCCGCGCTGGCCGAACAGGTGAAGGCCCTGGGAGCGAACCCGGTGACGACCACAGGAGAGCCCGTGCCGCATACACCTGCCTCACCGCCCGGTCCGGAAGGAGAACCTCAGCCGGGTAATATGCCGGTGACCTTCCCGCCACAGGGTGCCGTTCCTCCGCCAACCGCTTTTTATCCGGGGAATGGCGTTACGCCACCGCCACAGGTGACATACCAGCCCGTGCCGGTGCCGAACCGTATAGAGCGTAAAACGTTCAGCTATGACGCCGCCGTGAAAAAAGGCCCCTCCCTGCCGTATATCCCGTCCGGGAGCTTTGCAAAAACCATGCTGATCGAAGGGGCGGATGCCAATGCTTCCGTCACCGGTAATGAATCGACGGTTCCCATGCAACTGCGCATTACCGGCCCGGTGGAAATGCCGAACAGTAAAACATATGACCTGACAGGGTGCTTTGTGGGCCTGGAAGCCTGGGGGGATGTGTCCAGTGAACGCGCGATAGTACGTACCCGTAATATCAGCTGCCTGAAGGACGGCAAAACCATCGACATGCCGGTTAAGGGACATGTCAGCTTCCGTGGAAAGAATGGCATCAAAGGTGAAGTGGTGATGCGTAACGGCAAAATCCTCGGCTGGGCGTGGGGCGCCGGTTTTGTGGACGGTATCGGCCAGGGGATGGAACGGGCATCCCAGCCGGCGGTGGGGCTGGGGGCCACTGCGACTTACGGCGCGGGCGATGTGTTCAGAATGGGGATTGGTGGTGGTGCATCGAAAGCGGCACAGACACTCAGTGATTATTACATCAAACGTGCCGAGCAGTATCACCCGGTGATCCCGATTGGTGCCGGTAATGAAGTGACCGTGGTGTTTCAGGACGGTTTTCAGCTGAAAACCGTGGAAGAAATGGCACAGGAGCAGGCCCGTCACCGGAAGGAGGATGAAAATGCGGAAAGCCCGGTGCCTGTACCTCCGTCAGTCGACAGCCATATGAACGGCTTTAACACCGACCAGATGCTGAAGCAACTGGGTGACCTGAATCCACAGCAGTTTATGTCCGGCAGCCAGGGAGGACATGCAAATGGGAAATAACCGGCTGAACAGCCTGAAGGGGCGTGCCGTTTTATATCGTATTGCCGGTCTTCTGCGCTGGCTGATATGGGGCGTGAAATATGCCATTATCTGGCCGCTGGCCACAACAGCCATTGTTGTCATTCTGCTCTTCCGGACGGGGGATACCACGCCGGGACAACAGATGGCGCAGGAAATCGGACGGGTGAGGGCAATGGCCCCGTCCGGGATGTTTCCGGTCCGGGACTGCCCTGACCCGGTTTTCACGGTGTCGTCACCTGTACCGCTGAATCTGACGGAAAACTGTCCGCTAAAAATAACCGGCGCGGAAGAATACGCGGCAGATATCGACCAGTCCCTGTCGCAAACGGGATGGCTGTTATGGGGGATGCTGGCGCTGTTGTATACCGCGGTGGCAGTAATGATCGGAGACCGGCCGTACCGTCACAATCCACTGACATATGCGTATGACACAGCGACAAACAACCTGAAGTATATTGATAAAGAAAACGAAATCCGGACTTTAAAAGAAAATACAAACGGGCAGGTTTATTATTCCGGTAATAAAGAGGCTGAAAAAGAGGGTGATAAAAATGAACATACGTAATGTTATTTCAGTTCCTGATGAACCCGTGCAGGATGATTTTGTGAAATCTGTTATCAGTAACTGTACTACAAAAATAATACTCTCCGGTCTCCGGGAATATAATTTTTCAGTTCCCGGAATGCCTGGCGCAGGGAAAACATGTGTTCTGTCTGAATTAATCAAAAAGCTGCTGCGTGAGAATAAGAAAGGGGCAAAATCATGAACCGGATTTCATGCCTGATCCCTTTCTGCGGCGTGCTTCTGCTGTCCGGATGCGCCGGAACGAATTCCGACTTTGAATGTACCGCCACCACGTCAGACACCTGTATGACGATGGAGCAGGCCAATGAAAAAGCGAAAAGGCAGGAGCAACCTGAGACGGTAAAGCCGGGTGCGGTATCACTGCCGCACCTGGCTGAGGGTAACTTTCGCACGACGCCGGTACAGACCGTCAGTACCGTCACACCGACCGTCGGAAAGACCGTGGCCGCCCCGCGTTCCGGGCAGAACCGCCGGCACCACACCCGCTGTTTACGGCTGTCCGGGAGGTGAAAACAGTGGCACCTGTCAGTACGGCCTCTCCTGTGGTACCGCCCCGTCCACTGAGAACCGGGGAACAGACGGCGGTGTTATGGATAGCGCCCTATATTGACAGCCAGGATATTTACCATCAGCCGTCCGGCGTATTTTTTGTCATTAAACCGTCTGTGTGGGGAAAGCCACGGATTAATTAACTGACGCGTCAGTCAGATATCAGCCGGCAATGCCGGCCGGCTTTCTGTATTCAGGATCTGCCTGTAAGACGAGTGCCCGGTGCGTGAAGCGTCACTGGCAGAAAAAAAAGCCCGGGCAAGAAAAGATCTGTCCATCTACCTGCGATTTCAGTCAGTGGAGGAAGCGGTCAGCACGCTGAAACCCTGGTGGCCGGGGCTGTTTGACGGCGACACGCCCCGTCTTTTCGCCTGTGGCGTGCGTGAGGCGCTGTTTGAGGACGCCTCCAGGCGTGGTATCCCGCTGTCACACAAAAAGATAATCCGTGCGCTGAAAGCGATTGCCCGTTCTGAAGCATATCTCAGCGCGATGAAAGCCGGGGCCTGCCGATATGACACGGAAGGGTATGTGACGGAGCATATTACCGTGGAGGAAGAACAGTACGCGCTGGCGCGACTGGCAAAGGCCCGGGCGCAGAACGCCAGAAAAGCGGAACTCCGCGCGGTGCTGGCGCAGACGGTCTGAACCGGAGAAGCCCAGTATAATGAGTGAACGGATGAAACAGAAAGATCGTCTGTACGGCGTGGCACCGGCCTTACCCCGATGCTGCAGGCTGTGAAGCTAGGCCGCAGGTCCGCTATGTGTTTAAGTACTGGCCCACATTTGTACAGCAGTGGGAAAACTCGCTGAAAGCCGCACAGAAGGGGCTGGAAATCTGGAAATCAGCGAGGGCGGATGCCTGGCTTGCGTATCACAACGGTATTTTTGCCACCAGTCATTATGAAGGCGCGCTCACCAGTGAAGATATCAGTAGTGCGGCGGCCGCCGCCCTGAAAGGGCATAAAATCAGGGGTGGAAACGTGAACACGAAAAGCATACTGGATGCCAGTAACCGACTGGCACATACGCTTGCGCTGCAGGGCTCGCCGGTGATGATAATGATGCCGGTTAAGAAGGCCACGGAGAAGAACGTGACAGTGATACCGGGCGGCGCGGGACAGGAAACTCTGGAAAACGCGGCCGTGCTGATTCTGGCCGGGATGGAGCGTAATGATCGTGCCACCACTAGGGAAGGCAATAACAATTTATCCTGACGCCTCCGCCGCTCGCGTCGTTGTCCAGCCCCGGCAATCCGGGAAAAACGAGTTTCCCCCGATTCCGGCGTTTCTGAAGTAATAAAATCACTACTCTAATCAAGTTTATATGAGGTACATAATGAGACTCAGGAAAGGTCATGGATTGACGTTGGTCACACTTGCGTGTTTATCCCTGCTGGGCTCCCTGCCAGCTATTGCGGCACCGTCCGTTCAGGCCGGTTTTTCACCGGAGGGCAGCGCAGAGCAGCTGGTTCTTAAGACTATTGAGGCTGCGCAACATAATATCCGGCTGATGGGGTATTCCTTCACCTCTCCGGAGGTGGCTGGCGCTCTTATTAGTGCAAAACGTCGGGGAGTGGATGTCAGGGGGGGACTGGAAAGCCAATACCGGGAAAAACAATAACGCCAGCAGGGGGATAATGAACCTGCTGACCAGTGCCGGCATTCCGGTTCGTACCGTCAGTGTGTACAAAATTCTTCATGACAAAGTGATCGTCAGCGACGGTCGCCACACCGAAGTGGGATCGTTTAACTATTCCCGTGCAGCAGACCGTTCGAATTCGGAGAACGTGCTGTCGTCTGGGATGACTCAGTCCTAGCCCGCAGCTACCTGAACCACTGGACATCCCGCTGGGCGCAGGGAACGGACTGGAAACAGACGTACTGACATCCCAGGAAACGATCTTGAAACGTAAACCGTGCGCCAACACAGGTTACGTTCATAAAGTAAGTCGCTGATTTTAGAAATCTGTAGTATTCTCTGCAAACGATCTAGGTTTGATCCTTGAGGAGACAGAGATGTCGCAGATTGAAAATGCAGTAACTTCCTCATCGAAACGCATTTACAGAAAGGGTAATCCCTTATCTTCCGCTGAGAAGAAGAGATTATCTATTTCACGAAAAAAGACGACGCATAAAGAGCTCAATGTTTTCATACAAAACATACATAAAGAAAGCTTGCAGCAGCTTTGTGAAGAGACTGGAACTACTCAGGCTCAAATGATTGAGCTACTAATTGAACGGGAAATGGCTAAAAGAGCCTGAGATAAGAAGGTGAATGAGTAACTTTCTTGATCGTCTCGTCAGTGAGTGTTAGATTGCTGATCGTCTAAAGAATTTTGATGGCTGGCCACGCCGTAAGGTGGCAGGGAACTGGTTCTGATGAGGTGTCTACCCGGGACCAGAAAAGCAAAAACCCCGATAATCTTCTCATTTCTTGGCGGGAACGAAAGATTAACGGGGCCTACTTAAACTGTATAGCCACCAA
Organism: Salmonella sp. SAL-020; assembly: GCF_017372215.1. Taxonomy (NCBI): domain Bacteria; kingdom Pseudomonadati; phylum Pseudomonadota; class Gammaproteobacteria; order Enterobacterales; family Enterobacteriaceae; genus Salmonella; species Salmonella sp. SAL-020. The sequence continues at coordinate 15,182 of NZ_CP071691.1, read as the reverse complement.
TCAGGCTATGCAGGGAGTATAGTTTTATGCTCAGAAAATTTCAATACTTGTTTCTGTGGCATTTACTCCTTCCGTGCATTGTAAGTGCAGGCAGAAGTGACTGACACCCGAACACTGTTCACTCATTACCGACAGGTCAAAAATCCGAATCCGGAATTCACGCCGAGAGAAGGGAAAAAGACCCTGCCGTTCTGTCGTAAGCTGATGGCGAAAGCCGAAGGGTTCACGTCCCGTTTTGATTTTTCCGTCCATGTGGCGTTCGTTCGTTCGCTGGGAAAGCGTCACCGGATGCCGCCTTTGCTGCGCCGTCGTGCCATCGATGCGCTGCTTCAGGGGTTGTGCTTCCATTATGATCCACTGGCCAACCGTGTACAGAGATCCATCACCAATCTGGCTATAGAGTGCGGTCTGGCCACTGAGTCAAAAAGTGGTAATCTGTCCATCACCCGCGCCACACGGGCGCTGAAGTTTATGGCAGAGCTGGGGCTGATTACCTACCAGACCGAGTACGATCCGCAGATTGGCTGCAACATCCCGACCGATATCACCTTCACGCCGGCACTGTTCTCCGCGCTCGACGTTTCTGACGTGGCTGTTATGGCCGCCCGCTGCAGTCGTGTCGAATGGGAAAATCAGCAGCGCAAAAAGCAGAATCTGGAGCCACTGGAGATGGACGAACTGATAGCGAAAGCCTGGCGATTTGTGCGCGAACGGTTCCGCAGCTACCAGTCTGAACGTAAACTGCACGGACTGAAACGCGCCCGGGCGCGGCGTGACGCGGACAGAACCCGTAAGGACATCGAAACACTGGTGAAACAGCAGCTGACGCGGGAATACGCCAGCGGACGCTTTACCGGCGGGCTTGATGCCATGAAGCGGGAGCTGCAGCGGCGCGTGAAAGAGCGCATGATGATGTCGCGGGGCAAAAACTACACGCGACTGACCATGGCCACCGTCCCCATATAACCCACCAGATTATGAAAATCCGGCTGACGTCGGAGGATTTTGTACGTCTGTCGCCGGGCGCCGCCTGTTTTCTGCGCGGAACGCTCGTTCTTCCTGCTAAAATATCTCTCATTCTGCTGCCAGAATGGCCAGAAATGTTCCCGCCTGAGTCATTTCCGGTCGCAATATTCAGTTACTCACAGATAACTGCAAGGGACCTTTCCATAAAGTTACAACCGATATACTGACAAAGCGCCAGGCGACCTGATTTCAAAGTGCGTGGTTTCCTTTAAACCCCAGATCTGTACTTCTTTTAAATACATAATCTTTCTCTCTTATAAATAAATAACCTGTTCATCACCTGCCCTGTGGACAGGTTCCAGAGGAGAATGCCCGCCCTTGCAGCGGACTCACGTCCGCGCCGGTTCGGAAACAACATTAGTACCTCCCGTCGCGATGCGCCGGGCCCCGGTCATGCAAATAGTTACAACATCCTGACCAACGAAACCGAAGCAAAAACCTGATATCCAGCCCATTCCCACCACTGAAAAGCGCCGCCGCCCCGGCCCAAAGGGCCGGAATGGAGTCGCTTTTAATAATGAATGATGTAACTAAATTACTGAGTGGCGTTATGTCCCGTCTGGCTTTGCAGGGCGATGGCCCACTGCGTGAACCATCACCCCGCCAGCAGGGTATTTTATATGCAGTTGTCAACCACTGAATCGGAACCCACGCCGCTGGCGCGGGACCCCACGATTCAGCAGTTGACAATTTTAGCTACCGTGACGTCATACGTTCCTTTTGCTCCATCCCCTGAACGTAACAGGAGCCACTCAGAACCGTTTTAAACAGAAAGTACCAGCAAAGCAGAAAAAATTGCTCAGAACGCGCTACAAACTCAATTCTCATGAGTCTGCCGTGGTCGTGGTGTCGGGCCTGGACGGCGGGAGGAAAGTGATGTCGCTGCGCCGGGGACACTGCGGCCTGCGAAGGGATATTCCCCAGGCGGAGGGGATAGCCTCAGATGACCGGGACACGCTGTGGATAGTCAGTGAACCGAATCTGTTTTACCGCTTCACCCGCACGGCTGCGTCCTGAGGATGAGGCGGCGTCTCCATGGCTTGAGAATTGGATCCTTTATGCCAGAAGTTACAGCCCCGGATTGCAGCCGGATATTATACGACGGTTTTACTGTTATTTTTTAAATAAATTTCCGTCAGGCCTGCATCTTGAAGGCGTGTATCCGTAATATTTCCTGAACTGGCTGATAAAATACGGCACGCTACTGTACCCGCACTGATATGCCACTTTCTTGACCGCCCCCTCCTGCATAACAATTAACTCCGATGCTTTTTTCATCCTGCATTCCAACAGAATACGTGTGTAGGATGTATTCTCCTCTTTCAGTTTTTTCTTTAACAGGCTGACACTGACATACAGTTCGCTGGCAACCCGGTGTATGGTCCAGTTTTCACTCACATTCCGGTTTATCACCGTAGCCACCTGGTCTGCCATACTTTGTTTCAGGCATGTCTTCAGGAAAGGGAAAAAAATATCCTGCTCACAAAAGGCCGATACCAGTGCAAACGTCAGGAACGGATTCTCTGGTCCGGTCTCTCCGTGACCGTTATCCGTTCCGGCACAGAGTCTCACCATCAACGGACGGAACACAGAGTCCTCCGGGCAAGGCTGCACAAGGTACCGGGGGATGTCTTTCGGGATATAAAATTTAAGAACATCCACATCCAGCTGCCGGGCAAACCGGCACAGCGTTTCCCTTGTTATCACCACATGATGGTACCGCCGGTAAAAATGCATCTCTGTCTGATGCACTTTCGTCAGGACAATACTGTCCTGAGCGCAACGAAATGAAAATGCCTTTCCCTGGTTGAAGGTTGATCCTCCTGCCAGGAAAAAAAGAAGATATTTATCCAGCTCCATTATTACCTGCCATTCCCTCCCGTGACGGGGCCGGTGTTTGTACTGCTCTCCCCCCTGAAGCCCCGGCCGGGTGATGCCGGGGCCTGTGGTTGTCAGTAGTAGTGCTGCAGCAGCCCGGTCATGTACCACACCACAAACCAGCTTCCTGTCATCACCACAAACCAGAATAATTCCCTGAAAAAAGATGCGCTGAATGTTATGTTTTTCATCATATCTGACCGGGAGCGGAAGCCTGCGGCTCCGCTCCCTTTCCTGCTCTCCGTTATCAGAACCGGTAACCGACACCAACGTTAACGCCGTTCAGTTTCGCTGCGCCAACTTTACTTCCCTCATAGCCCAGGTCGATGACCACATTTTCCACCGGATTAAACTGCACGCCGGCTCCCCAGGCAAACCCCGTTCTGCGCTCCGAACCCGTGAACCGTCCGTTGTATCCCGGCATGCTGATATGCTCCTTCACTTCAGCCCTGCCGGTACCGGCACCGGCCAGGACATACAGAGATACCAGCTCGTTCACACGGACAGCGGGACCCGCCATCAGCGACCAGTACGTTGCCTTCACATCATCGCGCCAGCTCATTCCGCCAGGAATGCCACCTGACTCTCCGCGCTTACCTGACTGCCAGCTGAACGACGCCATCAGTCCCAGCGGCGTCTGAGCCTCATAGCGGTATTTCAGGTTCACCCCACGGATATCCTTAAAATGCTCTATCCGGCTCTGGGCATATCCCACCGACACGGAATGGGTGTCAGCCTGTGCCACCGGTACGGTAGCCAGCCCGGCAGCGGACAGCAGCAGTGAGGACAGAACGATTTTTTTCATGATAAAACTCCCTGAACACAGTTAAGTTCATTGTGTTATGACAGAAGGTGTGCATTCTGCTCCTGCACACCCGTAACGCCGCCTCATCCTCAGGACGCAGCCATGCGGGTGAAGCGGTAAAACAGATTCGGTTCACTGACTATCCACAGCGTGTCCCGGTCATCTGAGGCTATCCCCTCCGCCTGGGGAATATCCCTTCGCAGGCCGCAGTGTCCCCGGCGCAGCGACATCACTTTCCTCCCGCCGTCCAGGCCCGACACCACGACCACGTCAGACTCATGAGAAAGTACATACAGGAGCCCGTTGTTCCGGTCATAATGCAGGCCGGAGATATCCTTCAGGAACCATGGCAGGGAGGCCCGGTGTGTCAGCGAGTCACTCACCGACAGCGCATCAGGGCTCTGGTCCGTCACGTAAAGCCGCAGAGGTTTTTTCTCCTGCGCCACCATCAGGGCATGCTCTCCCCGCCCCCGGGCAAGGCCTTCAAAACCGGCATTGTCGCTGTGCCTGTTCACATCCAGCGTCAGGCTGTATGTTGCCGGCGGGAGGACGGTCGTGCTGCTGTCAATGCAGTGGGTGGTGAGCGTCCGTTCCCGCTCCCGGGACAGGGCATAGCGGTTCCCGCCGAGGTATTCGATGGCCTCAAAATCGTGATCGCCGTCTGACGGTATCACCCGCAGCACGTTCCCTTCCGTGTCCAGCTCCACCACCGAGGAGGGGTGGTCGGTCACGGCAAACAGCGTTCTGCTGTCCGGGTTCCATGTCAGGCCGGAGAGGCCGCCGTGTATCCCGGTAATTTCTTTTTCTGCCGTGAGCTGCCATTCTGTTTCCTGCGGGTACCAGGACTCCGGGAAACACAGGGTGAGCACGCCGGCCGCCATCAGGAGAATGGCGGTCAGCAGTGCTGCTTTCTGGTTACATAAATATCTGAACATCGTGGTGGTGAAAGTTATGTTTTCTGTTACAGGGGAGACCGGACTTCACATCATGCCCCACGGCAGATAAGCCAGAGCATGGCCAGGACGCCGGTCAGAAAGCCGGAGATAAAGACGCTGGTCAGCAGCAGGAGAATCAGCGCACGGAGCGGGAGGATATCTCCGGCCTGTATGGTGCCTTTATCATCAGTCGGCATCAGGGTTACCGGCCAGCAGTTTCCGGACCACCGCAGCATAACGGCTCCTGAAGTCTTCGACGGAGAATGCGCTGAAGGCGGCATTGTTGATGTGGTAACGGCCACGGACATACACGGAAGGCGTCCCCCTCACGCCATATTCCTTAAACAGCCGTTCCTGTAATGCCACCATGTCATTCACGGCGGGACTTTTTATACTTCTGTCATACTCCGCGCGACTGATACCGGTGGCAGACATAAACACCCGGCGGACATCGTCCGGGGAATGCAGGCGTTTCTCGACCATGCCGGCCGTGAAGAAGGCCTTCTCGACCACGTCGGTTTCCTTCATCACCATGGCCAGCGCCCAGGCCCGTGTCAGCTCATGGCCGAGGGGGCCCAGCAGGCTGACATGGTACTTGACCATCCGGTCACCTTGCGGCAGTACGTGCCGGATGGCCTGGTCCACGCCCATTGTCTGTGAGAACGCATAGCAGGGCGGGCAGTAAAAGGAAAAGAACTCCACCACAGCGGGGGCATCAGCCACCGGAGGCGTTATGGACTCCCACTCCTGTGCAACAGCAGGGCGTGCACAACAAAACAACAGCAAAGAAGAACATAATATTCCCTTCAGGGAATACAGATTCCGGGCATAATTCATCGTCACGGAAACACTCCATGGATAACAGATATACAGAACAAAAACCGATTAACAGCACCACCTGACAGCAACAGTAAATATTAATTCATCCGGCATGGTCATTAAGGCGGCAGCCGGAATATTCCGGTCATGAATTTTCCAGAATAAAAAGCACTGACACACAAAAGACCACAGCCATTAATATGACGACGGCCAGACAGGCGTAATAAATAAATTTCATGAGCATCATAAAATAACTTTCAGTGATACTTATCCGGCCTCCGGCCCGCATATCGGGCCGTCCTCTTCCAGTGAATGAACCCGGTTCAGGTCGGTGTACAGTGTCACCATCCCCAGCAGTATCAGGGTCGGCAACAGAGTGGCATCATTCCTGACGCCGAGGCGCCTGAAAGCCTGGCCTTTCTGGGCTGAAATGGTTTTGACGCTGCGAAAACAGAGGGCAGCAATCTGCCCGCTGTTATAGCCCCGCAGCAGCAGTCGGATAACCCGCAGTTCAGCCGGACTCAGTCCGCCGTCGCTGTTAAATTCGATACAAAGCCGGTCGTACCATATCCGGCCGAAATCCCCGTCTTCCGGGAAAGCGGTCAGAGCAGACGCCATAATCCGGGTACTCCCTTTCCGGCATTCACTTTCTCAAGCATCCCGACAGCGCGGAGCTGCTCAAGATACGAGCGGACCTGGTAGATACTGAGTCCGGCAGCATCGGCAATATCGCGGGTTTTAACAGGCGCGCCGTCGTGCGCGCTCTGCCGCTCCCGGATGATGGAGATGATATGTGTAATGATGGATTCACTCATAAACCGGAGTTACTCTTTGTATGTAAATAAAAACAGCGCCTTCTCATTGCGTATTTCCATGGAAGGATATAACCCAATAACATCCATTGAGGTCGGGTAATAACATTTGAGCAGCTCGCTGAATAACATTTATGCATTTTTGACCCGCTTTGTTATTCCGGTGAAAGATGCCAGTGCCGACAATTCCGGTCTCCATGAGAAAATGTGAGCATAAGCTCGGGAATAGCTGAAGTTGCTCCCGGATTATTTCACCGTGACGTCAATATACCGTGGCGTAAATGTCCACATAGCCGCGGTAGTATCGTCCTGGAGGTACAGATCCCGGTGGATAATAAAGGTCACATGACTCCCCTTCACGGGCATTGACACATTGTGATCCGTCCTTTTTTATCAACTGCGGTTTAATTTTACTCCCGCTAGCAGCCGTTGGTATCCAATACTGCCCCAAATTATTATTACCATAAGCCTCCCTCAGGGTAAATTTCACTTGTGCGTTACGACCCACAACGGTGACTACCTGTCCGCGCGCGCTTCCGTCGGGAGCAACACTCAACCGGGTCATGGTCGGGTATTCGATATAAGTTTTATCGACCGCAGTGACTGGCATCAAGAATGTCGTCTCGTGCTGGCCATAGGCAGCCAAACGTTCAGTTTGACCTGACAATGTACTCAACTCCAGTACTCCTCCACTGACAGGATTCCCATAGCTGTAGCTTTGTTTTTCAACAAAACAACGCGAACCATGCTCAGCTGCTCCACTTGGTTCAAACCTCGCCCTCACATTCATAAAAACGACACGGTAGAAATCGCCGTACACGAGCTTATAGATTTTTGAGATGGGGGTCACCACACTTAAATTATTGCTATTTTGCCCTGTACACTGCATCCCTGTCACAACATTCCATGAGCCATCCTGATTTTTGCGCTCTAACCGGGCGTTGCATTGTTCCACCGTCACTTTGGTCGAGCTACAGAGAGTCACACTAACCTTAGGCACCCTTGCATCTACAGCAGGACCGATGAGCGCCTCTCCGGTTACGGTTATTGTGCCCCTGTAGGTATAGTCTCCCCCGAACCCAACCATTGCTGCGGTGCCGGGAAGTGAAATACTCATGGCTGTCATTCCCGGAAGCAGCAACGACGATATCAGACATGTGCTGCTGCGTTTTCTGCTCCCGGTAAAATAAGAAATCGGTTTCATAATCATTCCTGTACAGTTTTGTCCGTTGTTATCGACACGGTTCATTCGCATATTGTGGTGCGCTTAACCCACGCCGGGCGATTTATACTGGCTACCTACTGCGGATAAACCACATCAAAGACCACCGTCGCATCAATATTCCCCTCCGGGGAGTTCGCCGGGATATCCGTCACCGGACGAAGCTCACACCTGTTCGGGGCGGTGGGGGAGATGCAGAAGGCATCACTTTTTGCCCCCGTCAGCTTCACCCGCTGTCCGCCATTCTCCAGCCAGAACAGCGGACCATTAGTTGACGCCTGACCGTTCACCCGCATCATGACGCTGTCACTCCCTCCCTGCAGCGTTCCCGTGGTGCTCCTTGCCGTCAGGGCCGTCTTCACTGCCGTGCTCCCCCTGCAGTCCACGGTGACGGTAAACGGCCTGTGCTGTATCCGGCTTCCCTTACTCATCGCCCCCAGCTGGTAGGTCATCATGGTGCTGCCGTTATCAAAGGTCAGGTCACAGGTCTGCTGCGGGTTGTTTATCTCGAACGGGATGAGCATACCTCCACTTGTCGCCGCCCCGGCCACCAGGGGAAGCAGCAGCCCGGCGGCCAGCATGCCCGCACGCATGTGTCGCGTTATCCGCACGGTCCGGTATTCTTTCTGTTTCATTATCCTGCCCTCCCGGCTCATTTCAGCGTGTAGTCCTGGGTGCCGCCCCAGTCGTTAACAGCCTGCACCGTCACCGTTCCGTTCAGCGACAGTTTCCCCAGCGCCACCTCACTCTTCGGCGCCAGCTGCGCAATCTCATTCATCACCCTGTCGTTCAGCCTGACCGGCTGTCCGTTCAGTTTCACCCCGGTGACCGCAAAGTAGTACGGCGTCGGGTTCTTCAGGTAAGCCTCACCGCCGCGGTGCGTAATCTGCAGGTTCTTCTCGGCATTACGGCGTCCCTCAACAAGCGCTTTCGGCCGGTAAATCAGCTTCACCTTCGTGTTCACGGCCACCGCCAGGACATTCCCTTCCGACGCCTTTGGCTTCGGCGGAATTTCCTGAACGTTCAGCCAGAACAGCGACTCACGGTCTGACGGCAGCGCGCTGTCCGTCTTCATGATGCGGATAATCTGCTTTTCTTTGGGCCTGACCTTAAAGAACGGCGGCGCCGGTACCATATACACCGTACTGCTGCCCTGGGTGGTGTTGTCTATCCACACCTGGCCGCCAAAGGTCTCATCCGCCTGGTTGGTCACCTCAAATGAGGTGTTCTTTCTCCCTTCCTCATAGATAAAACGCGTGCCGTTCAGCACAAAGGCTGCCATGGCCTGCCCGCTGACGGCCAGGGACAGCAGGGACACCAGTCCCCACTTCATCATCTTATTCACAATAAACCTCCTGAACTTTGCCGGTATTAGGCACAATACCTTTCACTGAAAAATGGCAGACGCTGCCGTCCCCCCGCTCGACGCTGACCCGTGACGGCGCGCTCAGCATATTCATCAGCAGGACGCCGTTACCGGCAATAAACCCGGCATCCAGTCCCTGCTCCGTCTGCGCGCTGCCCCCGTTCAGTATCCGTCCGTCACGCTCCTTCACCCGCAGGATGTAGCGCAGCACATGCTCGGCGCCAAACTCCCGGTACACGACAGCTTTTTCCGTCGGCACCACGTTAAAGGAGGTGGTCTGCAGCTCCAGGTCATCCGGCACGTTTTCCATGTCCACGCTGACCCGGTTCAGGGAGTAATCCGACAGGTTCACCACGGTGTATCCCTTGCTGTTGGTGGGGGCTGAGCCGTTAATCCTCACGCCCTTCACCCCCGGAATGCGCGCCACGCCCAGCGTGTTCCCGGTTTCCTTCGTCATCATCAGGCCGCTGTCTGCCGTGCCCAGAATGGTGCCGCTCACGCTGCCTGACACGGTGGTGTTATCTCGTCCCTGCGACAGCATCATGTTGGTCTGGATGGCATCAAAGCCATACGAGAGGTTGCCGTTCAGGCTGCGGTCGCCCTTATCACTCAGGTTGGTGTTGAGGCCGTAGCTCAGGCGGTCCGTCGGACTTGCCGACACCCCGCTGTTCATCCCCATCCTGCCGCTGCTGCTGTAGCTCAGTCCGGTACTGCTGTAATGGCGCACGCCACCCAGGGTGAACGGAATACTGAAGGAGAGCGACGTGCTGTAGTCCGGTTTGTCCAGGTACGGGCGTTTGCTGTAGCTGCCGTTCAGGAAGACCGACACACCATCAAGAATGGTGGTGCTGAGGGAGACATCGCCCCCGGTGGCCTTTCCTTTCATCCACCAGTAGTCCTCCTGCCAGCCGGCCAGGTTCAGGTTGCTGTTCCCCAGACGTTGCGAGAGGCGCATCTCATAGCGTGATTTTGTGTTGTAGCGGGTATACCGGTCCGTGCTGTAGAAGTCCGCGAACTCCACATACCCCTTACTCTGGTAACGGTAGGCCAGCAGCTGCAGGTCCGAGCTGTCAGAGAAGCTTTTGGCATACTTGGCGCTGACGCTGTGCCCGCGCTTGTTGTCCCCGTTGTCGTATTTCGCCTGTGACAGGTTCATCCCGGCAGACACGGCGCCGAAGCCCCCCAGGGCCTGCGTCACGCTCACCCCGCCGGCCTGGTATTTACCGTGCAGGATGGAGGCGGCATTCAGCGTGGTGGAGTCAAAGCCGTACCCCACGCTTCCCATCCAGAACGTGCCGCTTTCACCGTCCCGGAACGGTTTTTTCAGCTGATAGTTACTGGACTTGCGGCCGGCCGCCACGTTGTATTCAATCTCCCCGGGACGCAGCAGCGTCGGCAGGGTGGTGACCGGATAGACGGTGGTGGTTTTGTGGCCGGACGCATCCTCCACGGTCACCACCAGGTCACCGTTCCCCACGGAGCGGACATCATCCAGCTGGTACGGGCCGGGCGGCACCACTTTTGAGTACACGGTGTACCCGTTCTGGCTGATGGTGACGCGGGAGGTGGAGTTTGCCACCCCGGTGATAAGCGGGGCATACCCGCGGGCCTCCCACGGCAGCATGTTACTGTTGGAGCGCAGTGCCGCCCCGTAAAAGCCGAAATCAGAGAACAGGGCGCTGCGGGTCTGGGATTTACCGAGCAGCAGGTCCCCCTGCACCTGGCTGATGGCGGTGGACAGCGTGATATCCCGGGCGGTGAACTCACCGGAGCCGTCAGCGTACCGGGATGCGCTCATGTTACTGGCCAGCACCCAGCGGCCAAGGTTGACCATCAGGTCGGCATTCGCATAGGCACTGGTGCTTTGCCCGGACGTCTGCGAGGCGTTGGCGGAGTACTTCAGGCGTGCCGCCGGCACGCCGTAGTCCCAGCGGCTGGGGTCCGTTTTACTGACCAGAAACGACTGGGGAATACTGAACACCAGGCTCTGGGAGCCATAGCTGAAATCCACTTTCGTGTAGGGATTACGGCTGAGAACATAACATTGCTTTGCCGCATCTAGTGTGGAGGCATATCCCTCCAGGCGGACAGGAACCCCGGCAGCCTTCAGCCACTCCGGCGACAGGCACAGGGCGTTTGCTGACTCTTCCTGTGGTGTAATGGATAAACGGGCCTTACCCACGTTTTCCTGGTTAACAATGACGTCGACATAATACTGTCCGGCCGGAAAATCCGAACCGGATTTTAATACGGAGGGAATGGCGCCCATTCCCTGCAGGAAATCCAGGTTAAGCTCTGAGTCAGTACTGGCAAAAGACAGGTGAGAAAATAAGGCGAGACTCAGCGCCGACAGTTTAAATACCCGGTGATGAAATGACACAACAACCCCCTGACTCAGACAGTCCCTCTCCGGAGGAAATTGCACGGAAAATACAATTTCCTGTTAAACAGGTAATAACGGAATGCAGGATGGCGGGATGAATATACAGGTGCTGTCCCGGCCTGCAATCAGCGATATAAAAATAACGAACAAGGTAATTAAATGCGGCGCACCGCCGTACGCCGCGTCATTTAAATAAAATATGTAAGGTTCTGCTTACGGGTAATTATTTGTAAGCCACTGCGAAAGACGCCACAGATTTGAAGTCACCTTCAGTCTGGCCACCTTTCAGTTTGGCCTGGAATTTCAGGCCGTCGGTGTTCAGATCAGCACCGTTAAATTCCACGGTGCTGGCATTTGCATTCACCGCCGCACCAGGATTGGTTTTTGCGTTCACGTTATTGACCAGAACAGTAGCGTCTGTTGCTGCGCCGCCAGTTGCACCAAAGCCGTCAGCATTCAGGGCAGCAGAAGCCCAGGAGACAGTGACGGTTTTAGTATCCAGCCCCTGACACCCCAGGGAGCCCGGGTTAGCCGGCTTCATGGCAAAATCAACAGCCGTACCTTCCTGACCTGCCTGAACAGTACCTAACTGAACAACCTGGTTTGGCTGAGCTGCGCCGTTGACAGAAGTGGTCAGGTCACAGGTCGTGGCGCTCACTGAACCCAGGAAAGTCACTTCATTGGCAGCGTGTGCAGTCCCGCCCAGAACACCCAGTGCAATAATGGAAGCAATAATGCTCTTTTTCATGTATATAACCTCTTGAATTTAATTTTTTGACTTTCACAAAATGAAAATACACATTCACATTTTCCAGCATGGCTGGCTTTATTCCTTCCCGGACAGGGCAGAAATAAAGTCAGCCATGACGTGACGGCGTAAAAATCCTGAGTTGTCATCCGACATATTTAATAACCGCTCTGTAAAACAGGCGCGCAAATACGCATCCGAATTAAATTCAGTGTCTGTTATCTGTTTTTAATACCTGGCGGAAGCTGTCCTTCAGTCCGTGAACAACACAGACTTATGAATAATAAACAACCATCTGCGCTGCGGCCTGACTGATACGTGACAGGCGGTTCAGACTGGTACTGAAATACCCGTTGTTCACTTCATAGCGTTCACAGACATCCTTTCTGGACACCCCAAAAACAAGGTAGTCCCTGAGTGCCTGAATAATCTTCTCGCTGTGAATGGATGATATACCGATGAGTAACCAGAAATGTTCCTCATTTACTTTTGCAGGTATCAGCGCCCCTCGTCTTATTCTGGCCAGCATGATCTCTTTGCCCAAATAATAATCAGCATCTTTTCTGTTCAGCATCATTGGATTATCTCCGGCTCAATCTGGTGTTGTGACAGAAAATTTCCAAAGGAAACAAACTTTATGCCGGGAATTATATACAGATGTTTGTTTTGAAAAAGAGCATTTTTGCGATCTTTTATACCATACAAACAAAGCAAACAAGAATATATCACCAAAAAATCAGAAAACAGCAGGCCAAGAATCTATTTATCATACAAAATACAGCATAAAAGATCGCCACGGAACAAAAAATCAAAATATCTGCAATGCAAATCTTTTTGCACATGAAAAGACATATATCAAAAAAGGAAAAATAAATATAAACTTTCAAAAATATAAAAATCAGCCACACCAGGATTAGAAAAAACATAATAAAAATAAGTTCTTAACATCCGTGAAATTATTATGTAATGCTTCGGGCTGTGAGATTATCCGGATGTATCTTTGCCTCCGGTGGCTTTAGGCAGGGCACTCCGTAAGAGATGAAAAAAATCACGGCAACCTTCACGCTAAAACAGAGAAGTAAGAACCAGGCCTCGTGTATTGCTCTGTAATGTTTATGCTCTCCGGGAGTAAGAGCTTCCCATGAAAGCACCCACTGGATAAAGTTTATCCATCGGATGTAATCAGGAAAAAGGAGCAAATACCCTGTCGCTTAGTTTCGCTTAAGGTTTAGTTAAGATTTGCTCATTAAGTTTTCCAGGAATTTTTTTCAGGGAAAACAGAAATGAAAAAAACTTTAATCACTCTTATTATTACCACTCTTTCTTTCAGTTCGCTTGCCCGGCAAACGGACATTGTTTCTTCCGTAGAGCAGCCCGGGTATGTTCAGGGAGGATTTACAGGCCCGGCCCCCACCCAGACATCGGTTTCACAGGCTAAAAAACAGTGGGATGATGCGTGGGTGGTACTGGAAGGCAACATTATCAGGCAAGTCGGTCACGAGCTTTATGAATTCCGTGACAGCAGCGGTACTGTTTATGTGGACATCGATAACAAATACTGGATGGGTCAAACAGCCTCGCCTGCGGATAAGGTTCATATTGAAGGAGAAGTGGATCGGGACTGGGATGGTATAAAGATAGATGTAAAAAATATCCGGGTAATGAAGTAATACCGGAGTTTAAGAACAAGTCGTATATCCAGACTAACTGTATCCATAACCAGTGCGGGCGCTGTCTGAAAAAACACAGGCACGACGCGAGTGCCCGCCAAAAGATGAGGTTCGTCTGGTCCCGCTAACAGATATAAGCTATGTCAGGCAGATAGAGAGCTGGATGATCACCCCCGTCCCAGCCGCACAGATCCTCCGGATACTCCCGTCCTGACATGACAACGTCACTCACCACAGCTTATATAAGCTGTGGTGAGTAAATCTTCCCAGAGATAAGCTGTAGTGAGTTAAATAAACTGCAGCAGGCAACATAAGCTGTAGTGAGCATATTACGATACATGGAGGGAGAACGACGGGTTCACAGGGCTCCTGCAGTAACAGGAATGCCATTCTGAAAAGTTTGTGGATCAGGGATATGCTTCCGGTATGGGCTGCTCTCATCACTGCTTATATAAGCTGTAGTGAGCAGAACACTCACCAGAGGCAGTAATATAAGCTGTAATAAGTAAACAGTAGTGGATAACTCACTACAGATTATGTTCAGCGGGATTTGAAGAGTTTCTCCAGGTCATCAAGTGTGATGCCCAGTTTATCAAGAAGTGCAAGTTTTTCAGCCATCTCCGGACTGACGTCACCCGGTGTGGCTGGCAGTTGCGGGTTCTCCGCACTCTCATCATGAGGTGGCTTTAACTTGGGCCGGCGGTAGTGAATACAGAAGAGTTTTGTGCGCCCACGCTGGATCTCAGTGTAATCCAGATAGCCAATCTCCCGGAGCTGCTCCATGGCACGCCTCACCGTCTGGTTCTGCGAGAACACAGGGGATTTCAGGTTCAGACGGGCCCGTAGCCGCGCCAGTGATATCGGCGCCGGATCCCGCGGCAGACTCTCTATAAAGGTATAAAGAGCCTGAGCGGACTCCCGGCGCTTCAGGGCATTGATGGCCTTGAGCTGCAGCAGCACTTTCCGGTCAAACTGGTAGAGTTCAAAGAGGCGCGGATCGGCTTGCAGTTGAACGATATCTTTTTCCGTATCATAGTAAGCCGACTGTACCAGATGCGTAATGTACTCTTTGGTGTGCTTCTCCGTTGTGCGGGAAAACGAGATCACAGTACCCGCGATACGCTTAAGTGAAGGACTGATACGTTCCCGGAGCTTCCGGGATGACTGACTGGAGGGGATCCCACAGAGTTTGGCGAATTCGACAAACGGCAGCTCAACTTTATCGCCAATAACTTTATGTCGGGCAAAGGAATGGATCACCCCTACCCAGGTCTTGAAGTCATTATCCATATCCAGGCGGGGACCGGTGATCTCCACTTTATCAAACCCCTCGGCCCTGGCGAGAGACAGACGCGTCAGTTCTTCCGACGCATCAGTACGCGAAAGTGTGTTCTTTTTACGGTTTTTCAGTGACTTAAGCGTAGGAACAAATACTCCAAGCCGCATCAGAGCTACAGGCTGCACGGTATTACTGGCATTAGGAGTGAGATTTACGATTTCACCGGAGGATTTATCCAC